>JAESTW010000609.1 GCA_016763395.1 Kofleriaceae bacterium | reverse complement strand
TCGCGACTGCGCGCGGCGGTACTTCCTTTTTACACATCGGACAGGGTTTAACTGTTTTTTTGCTCAAGGCCATAATAGCTACACTTTTGAATTAAGTTAGATCGACTGATACCAAGCTCTTTGGCGAGTTGGCTCTTGTTCCAATGGGTTCGAATTAGCCCTTGCTGAATGACTTCTGCCTCGATGCCCTCGACAAGCTCCCGCAGCGTCTTGGTTTTGTCCACAGCCGCAGCTGTCACACGGCTTGCCGATTTACTTGGAGTACTACCCCCAGCTTGTCCGGTTTTTACCAAGGCGGCAATCGCATCAGTAATCCGCTCCGAGATCAGCCCGGCAAAGATCTGGCTCTCACCAACGGCCAGTACATTTAGCCTCTCGATCTCGTTTTCAAGCTCACGGATATTCCCTGGCCATTGGTACTTGGCAAAAGCTGCCAAGGTATCGGCAGCCAGTACTGGAGCTTCGCCTTCACCGTGGTGATGTTTGCGAAGGAAGTACGCTGCCAACATCGGCAAATCCTCAACTCGATCGCGCAGAGGAGGCACAAGTACTCGCAACACGTTCACTCGGTAATACAGATCCTCGCGAAACTCACCGCGTTCGACCATCTTGCCCAGATCGCGATGACTGGCGGCAACGATACGCACGTTCACTTTGACCGGCTTGGTTGCGCCCACCGGAGTCAGTGTTCCCTCTTGCAGTACTCGCAGCAATTTCACCTGCAAGGAGGGGCTCATGTCACCAATTTCGTCCAAGAAAAAGGTACCGCCGTTCGCGCTTACAAAGAGCCCTTTTTGTTCTTTCACCGCTCCAGTAAACGCTCCCCGCACATGTCCGAAGAGAGCACTCTCCAATAGATTATCATTGAACGCAGAACAGTTCTGAACAATGAAGGGTTTCTTGGCTCGTGGACCATGATAGTGGATCGCCCGGGCAATGAGTTCTTTGCCGGTTCCGCTCTCTCCTTGGATTAGAACCGTGGCTTCACTCTTGACGATTTTGTCGAGCAGTGCAAAGAGTTCGAGTAGTGCTTTGGATTGTCCGACGATTCCGAAGCGCTCCTGCACTTTGGGTTGCGCGGGTGGTTCCCCGGCATCAACAGGAGCTTCGCTGGAACCGCTTTGCGCATGAACGGCCATAATCTCACTCGCGGCGTACTCCAGCATGGAGGAGAGTTGTGCCAGTTGAGCTTCGTCCATTCGGGGAGCTTTCTCAAGGGAGGTCTCCATCTGCCCTGTTGTGGCATCAGAGAACTCCCGAACACCGGAGAATAGTTCGCTTACCTCTTTGGACGCAAGCTCACCGCGGATCGCACCACCAGTGAAAATAAGTCCGACCAACTCGCCACCAAAACGAATCGGAGCGGCCACCATTTCAAAACCGAGATGACAACGTCGGACAATAATCGTAGACGGAGTTTTCGATACCCGATCACGCAGCGTTTTGACGCTCTCGTTGCAGCGGCGAAACCCTTCTTTGGAATGCAGTGCTTGCCGGCAAAACTCATTGCCCGAAGGAAATATGTTTCCATCGGCATGATCGAGCACGTAGCCGTTGGTATCGGCATACGCAATCTCGAGCTTCCACCACGTGCGGACCAAAGCGCGTACTGCTTGCACAGAATGCAATCTGTCATATGTTCGGAGATCGACCACTGTCGGGACTATATCCAGCCGTAGCACCAATCAGTTTGAATCGGGCGTCAAATCACCGATTTACTGTATATCGCGAGCTCAATGATCTCGTTTTTCAACCTTGCTCCAGCGAATCTCTACAGTTCGCTTCAAATGACTCAACAGAGGAGCAAAAGCTTGGGTCGCTGGCCTCGCCACGTTGCGCGGGAAGCGTCAAAAGCTCGAGGGTGCCGCTCTCACACTCACTTCAGCCACGTGGAAAAACGATTTTTTGTTGTGACGAGGCCCAGGAGGCTGCCGTCCTTAACAATTACCTACGCAAAACTGCACTCTGTAGATTGCGCCTCATTCGTTCGCAGACAGGACACCGATGACAGCACAAAAGAATATCTCCTCCCTATCAATAGCACTATTGACAAGCCTCGCTACACTTGCCGGCTGTAGCGCCCTGTCACTACAAGGAGCTGGTTCGACCCAAAGTGAGGACCAGCGGTGAGGTCATCGATGTCATGTCAACCTTGCGAGATTGGAAGGAGGATCTCTAGGCCCCAAACCCGCGCGCGTGAAAGAACTCTTCGATATACCCTACGACAAGTTCTACTTCTCTGCGGCTCAGCGCTAAGGATTCGGAGACTTCGGAATACGAACACCCAGCCAAGATCATCCTGAGAACCTCCGAATACGAGTCGAGACGCTTTACGAATCGCCGGGTGTGCACAACTGGGATCTGCCAGGTTGCGGCCAAATGCCCCGCAGCGTCCGAACCTTGCGCTTCTACAGCGCGCCTAACTTCTCGGGCGGACTCGGCCATGAAGCTCTCAACTTCTCTTTGTTTGCCAACGAGCGAATCGGGAACTGCCGCTCCTGCTTGGCTCGCTAGCGTGGCGAGGGAGAACCAGCCAGGTGAACGATTTTTGCTTCCGCGAATGTACTCCGGACGAGCACGCATGACGTCGATGGCAGCACTTCGGACAACCACTCGTATCCATGCTCGCACTGGCGCAGGAGCATCGTCGGCAACCCATCTCTTGATTGCTCGGTGTTCGTTGGCGTGCAATCGCGTGATTACCTTGGCAACGATATCTCGCCGAGCATCTTCATCATCGCGCAGTCGTCCGATGGGTTGGTTTCGGGAGAGTATTTCGAGTTTTGGGGTAAGCGTTACTAGCAAGCGTTGCCACGCACCTTCTTCTCCAGCGGCCAAGTCTTGAAAAAGTACCGCGATTTGTTCCCAGGATTCCATTTCAACCAGTGCGCAGTTTAACTGGCCCCGATGAAGATGCGCAGGAGCCAGAGCCACTAAAGAACACGTTTTTACATTGAGCGCAGGTAAAAACACTCATCCAGCGCAATTGAAACAAGGTCACGAGTTATGAAATTTGAAAAGCTTGATTGTGATTTCCTCTCAGGCCATGATTGCGCCGTAATGGATTGCGACGCAGTTATGATGCACGTGGCAAAGCCATCTTTCACAGATGTCGATGGCGCATTGCAGCCGGAGGGGTTTGCTGAACACCTAGGAAAATGTACTAGCTGTTCGGAACTCTGCGAGGGACTGCTGGAGGAAGCAGAGGACGAACACATTGGCCGGGAAATTGGCGCATACCAAATTCAATCGCTACTTGGGAAGGGCGGAATGGGACGAGTCTATCTCGCCACACACCCAGAGATTCTGAGCCGAGTCGCTATCAAAGTGTTTTCTAAAGACTGGAACGCGCACCCCACCCTCGTCGCCCGTTTTTTTACCGAGGCGCGCGCCACCAATGTAATCGATCACAAGAACATCGTTACGATACTAGATGTCGGACGCCTAGACGATGGGCGCCCGTATATGGTGATGGAGTATCTAAAGGGGCAAGCCCTATCTGCTCTTGTTGGCCAGGAAGCTCTGACAGATACACTCGTAACCAGCATCATGTTGGAGGTGTTAAGTGCGTTGTCAGCCGCCCACGAGCACAAAATTATTCACCGAGATCTAAAGCCGGACAACATCTTCGTTAGCCCAGAAGGGCGAGCCACCTTGCTGGACTTTGGCATCGCCAAACTGGTTCCCGATCCCTCGGATGACTCGGCAGTAACCGCAACCGCGACGGGGCTCGTGCTCGGCACGCCGCAGTACATGTCTCCAGAGCAGGCCACGGGAGATCCTATCGACTATCGGACGGACATCTATGCCATGGGGATTATTCTCTACGAATGCTACACCGGATTGAGGCCGTTTGAAGGCTCCTCGCTCTACCGACTCATGGATCAGCATGTCAACGCTGTGCCAACAAGCCCGACAAAACTCCGGCCGGACCTAGATCCCGCCTTAGAAGCGATTATTATGCGCGCACTCGCAAAGAAGGCAGATGCACGTTTTCAAAGCATGTCCGAGATGCACGACGCACTGGCCGACTGCGACAACAACTCGTCCGCAAGTGCCTTTTTACTGAAGGGAGAAGTGCCTTCTCGTCCGGTTGAGCAAAGGGATACGAAGTCGACAGTTGCCGCAAGCCCCGCAGCAAAGGAGGTAAAAGACTCTACCGCCCAGGTTGTGCAACCCGCCTCCTGGGGGCTAAGAATTGCCCTACCCCTTGTTGCGGTAGCTAGTGTGGTGTCAGCGTACTTGCTTTGGCCGGGCAATGAGACTTCCACCTCAGAACCAGCGCTAGTTGAGCTACCTTCTGATGCTGCCCGCACTGCCACATCTGTGATTGTACAAGACGCATCTGTAATGCCACAAGACTCAGCCGTGTTGAGTACAAGTCCGATTGATGCGAATCCGGGCGATGTTGCAATCATGCCGGCCGTCAAAATCGTACGCCCTGCCCCGCTCGTCCAACGGACCAGGAAGAGTACAGGCATCGCGCCAATCTCCTACTTGAGTCGCGCAACTCGTGCAGCGCAGGCAGAGGTATCCGACGCGATACTCACTAAAGTTTTACTGTACGGAATTGACAAACAGGGTCGAGTTGATACGTCGCAGTTTCGCAATCATGTTTACTTCGACTTCATGTCACCTAGGCTCGTACGACGAGCAGGCGATGCAAAGTTCGGACGATGCAAAGTTCGTGTCGAGGTGGGAAAGCAAGGGGGGATAAAGGTCGAACGCCTGTCGTCTCGCTGCAGCACTCTCCGCGTATTGATGCCGCCCAGCTGTCCAATGGCTATCCTGATAAAGAGCTCGCAGAAAAAGCGGCGATTTCCCGACGCATTCACTCCCACGAGCGCGACATACTCGACGTCTTCGGGAAGACGGGCAACCCCTATGTGGAGGTTCAAAATCGATGGAGTGAACTACTCTCCTGTGTGTCCGTAGCGTCCGAAGTTCAGCCATTGGCTCGGGTAAGGTCCAACTCACATCGAACTCCATTGCCCAGCGCGCTCACAAGCCCTGCCCTCCTGTTCTAACTTGAGCAAGTGGGAGAGTAGT
>JAESTW010000608.1 GCA_016763395.1 Kofleriaceae bacterium | reverse complement strand
TAGTCTCTAGCGCCGACCCAAGCGCATTCCCATATCGCACTCGCCTCCGCCCATCCCGAACCGCCGACCCCTCCGCAAAAGTAAGAATAACACTAACACTCGACCGTTGCAGCTACTTACACAAATCTCTATCGTGCACCCTAATAGCAATCGCCAACTCCGCAACCTCGCGAACCATTTCCAAACAAACCGGATAAATTCTCAACATGAAGACTCCTTCTTTCTAAAAAGATTTCCCACACATACCGTTCCGGCGATATCGCTTACTCTCGGAGGCGTAAGAAAGAGACGAATTTTGGGTGAAGGACGGGGAATCCCCTGAGTAAGTCTAGGGCCGCTAGGGGCTGCACATCGTTAAACGTTAGGAGTAGCCAACGGACTTGCGGATGCAAAGCTCTAGCGGTGTCTCGGAAATGTCACCTGAGGTACACACAAGCGCCTTCAGACTGCCATCATCACAGACTACGATGACGGCAAATGAAAACATCAAAAGCGACAAAGAAGAGCTACATCATCGATATGGATGGGGTTCTCGTCAGTGGCCGGACTGTCATCCCGGGAGCACCAGAGTTTATTACCAAGCTGAAAGAGCAGTCACATCCCTTTCTCGTTCTTACCAATAACCCAATCTTTACTCCAGGCGATTTGAGCCATCGCTTGCGAAGCAAGGGAATCGATATCGCCAAGGAGCAGATATTCACCTCGGCGATGGCAACAGCGAGGTTTCTACACAGTCAACGCGGGAGCGGCGGAACTGCCTTTGTGATTGGAGAGAGTGGGCTTACCGAGGCACTGCATGATATTGGATGGGTACTCAGCGATCCGAGCCCCGAATATGTCGTGCTCGGGGAAACCCATTCTTATAGCATTGATCAAATTTCTCACGCCGTTCGGTTGCTAGCCGGTGGCGCGCACTTCATTGCAACCAACCCGGACGCATCCGGTCCTTCGGAAAAAGGGATTGAACCGGCGTGTGGAGCCATGGCTGCGCTCATCGAAAAGGCGTCCGGTGTCGCGCCGTTTTTTGTTGGCAAGCCCAACCCGCTAATGATGCGAAGTGCTCTCAACTACCTGGGTGTGCATTCAGAGAATGCCGTGATGATAGGCGACCGAATGGATACTGACATCATTGGTGGTATTGAAGCCGGCATGAAACGATTTTGGTTCTCAGCGGAGTAACTCGTCGGCAAGATGTTGCGAAATACTCGTATCAGCCGACAAGGATACTGAATTCGGTGGCGGATTGGGAATGCTCTCAGAGTGCGATTCCAGTAGAGGCGACGCGCCTGCCAGCTCAGCTACCTTGCTGAGTCTTTGCGTCGCTTAGTACGGATATAATAAGAGGCATGTCCGGCCCAGATTGAATCACCGCACGTTCGGGAGCATTTCGAAAACCGACGAATCGCCCGCTGGCATCGGCCCGGACGTCTTTGTAACCAACAATTTGGACCTTGGCCCCAACGAGGAGCACAGATTCCGTCGCGTTAACTGTGGCCACGGAGAGTTTTTGGGCGATCGCTCTGACCTCCGTGGGAACATCGTCCTTGGCAAAGCGGGTTGCCGGGTACTCGACGGCCTCACGGAAATCCATAATCCAGCGGGCGCCTGCCGCCTTGATTGGCACCCGCTCTCCCGAGTCTGAGACCAGTACGAAATCCACGGCCGCTTCGTGAATCCATCGGCCAAAACGCATGCGCCGATACACTCCTTTGGCGTCGTGAAGAATACCGCCTAGGGTGTCCTCTGCTTCGATAGTTCCGGTAGCGACAACCATAGTGCCATTGTCGTGGTTTGAAAGCTCGACTAGGGGAATGTCGCCTTGGGCGAGTGCGCCCAGTTGTTTTTGAATCTCCGTTTGCCCAAGCGGTCACTGGCGAGAAAGGCCCCAACACCACCCAATGCGATCGCTTTCCAAACGACAAAGAGGACTGGTGCTACAACCGCAACGCCTATAGAGGCGGCGAGATAGGCGGCGGTTCCACCAGAAGAATAGAGCCGCCGGGTGTGCCGAACGCGGGCTGGCATCCATTTTCGATCGGCATTCGATCGGTGGGTACGTTGCATGACGAGCACACTAGGACTATAACAGTTTCTGTTATGGAAACCTCTCTGATGCCACGTCCCGAAGTTCCCCTGGTCATTGCCAATGCCAACCGGCTCTCTGTCCGGCAACGAAAACGATGGATGGAAATTCTATTTTCTTGGGAAAGCAAAAACACCTACGTGGTCTACAACGAAGCCGGCGAACCTGTGCTCAATGTTCAGGAGCAAGGCAAGGGCATCGGCAAACTTCTCAAGCGGCTCTTTTTGCGATCGCTCCGGCCTTTCACCGTACACGTTGAGGATTTGACCGCCCAAGACCTCGAAAAAGGCCATGTGATGACCTTGACGCGGCCCTTCCGATTCTTTTTTCACCGCTTGGAGATTACCGGATCGGACGGCAAGGTCTACGGAGCGATTCAAAGGCGGTGGGCTTGGCTTCGGCGCAAGTACGATATCGAGGGCCCCAATGGTGAGCACATTGCTTCTCTCTTTGGTCCCATTCTAAGACCATGGACGTTTGAAGTTCGAATGCCGGGTTCGGACGAGTGTGTTGCGCTCGTTCAAAAGAAGTGGAGTGGACTGGCCAAAGAGATGTTTTCTGAAGCGGACAACTTCTGGGTGGAGATGGACAACATCTCCGATCCTCAGTTGCGCGCTATTCTCTTCGCTGCTACCGTTCTCATCGATATTGTGCACTTCGAGCAGAGCTAGAGCGCTATCGGCGGCGGGCGTTAACCTCTGTGAGCTTAACGCAGTCCGGCGAGGGCGGTTGTAATCCGGTTTTTCTCTAGAAGCTTGGTATTGGTTTGCTGCAGTCCTATCTCGACAACCGAGCGAAGTAACGAGCTTGCCTCCAAGAGCGCCCCCATATGGTTGGCGCGCTTGTCTTCGAGAACTCGCAGCTTGTCCAGGCCGTCCAAAAAATGGTGACGTTTGGATACTCCTTCGTCCCTTGCTTCACTGGCAGCGACAGCTCGGACAAGTTCTCCCTCGTCAAAATTCTTCAACGTTTCATCGATATCGCGAAGGGCGCGGATCTCGTCAACAGCTAGATCTACCAGTGTGTGCAGAGGGGCCAGGACGAGTTCGATATCACTGGCCTGGTCGGCTTCACGGGCTCGGTGATCGCAGAGACGTTGCAGCAGGATCGCCAATGTACTGACTTGCTCTCGAACGTCCGGGCTGATTTTGTCGGACAGAGACTCCGCGATCTTGGCAAGTAATGGGTCCGAAGCGGGTAGGGCCAACGGCGCTTTGCGCAGGCCGGCTAGGGCAGGCACTGTATCCTTTTTGGCCTGCGAACGACGAACGAGGCCAACGACCGTGGCGGGAATACCAATTACGAGTCCAGGAATCAGCAGTAGCCAAGCGCCAGTAGCTGCTGCGATTGCGATAGTACCCGCAGCGATTCCGGCTCCGGCCCATGCAAGCTTCTTCCCGGTGGCCATTTTTTGTTTCGGATTTCTGTCTCGTTTCACAACGACGTCGTAGTCCTCGGACTTGAGGCGTGTACGGAGAGCCGTTGCACTGGCTTTCGAGAGGTTGCTGAGCAACAGCGTCGGCAGGTGGATACGGGACTTTCTCTCGGACTTGGAATACAAACGAGCATCGCCAACCAGAAAATTTAGGTGGGCGGGCGGAGACTCGCCAACGTCCTCAAAGAAACGCACTAGGCCGCGATGGAACCCCTTTGTTTCGTTCGCCTTTCTCAGAATCAAGGAGTGGCCCGCGCCATCTTCGGCCTCTTCATATAGTATTGCGCTTTTGCCGCAGCCCAAGCACAAACGCATGCCGACACGTAGCGAGTCGCCACAGGATTGACATCGAACCCGCTCAATCGCCAGTGCGTTTTCTTGCAAGTTGCCAAGCAGAATCTCAGCAACTTCACCAGCGCTAGACGGCCGATTGGTAGGGTTCTCGGACAAGCAGGAGCGCAAGAGCGCATCGAGGCCAACTGGCGCATCTGCACGCAATGAGGCGAGTTCCGGCAATGCTCCGTAGTCTCGGACGAATGGAGAGCCGTCGTCATGGGGAACAATTCCGGTGAGCGCCTGCCAGACAATAGCGGCAAGCGTGTAGATATCGGCTCGGGCATCGATTAGGGTGGCCCGCAAGTGTTCTGGAGCAGCGTAGGGAGAACTCTCAAGCATGAGGCTAGAGGCGGTGCGACTCGAGAGTATATCGACTCGCGCCAGTCCGACGTCGGTGATGGTAATCTCGAAGTCTTCGCCCAATACGATATTCCGAGGTTCGAGGTCCCTGAGTACAAAGCCCTCTTGGTGCAACTCGTGCACGGCTCGGCACAGCTTGATTGCCAAGTCGACGGCTTCGTCAATGGGAGCCGGCGCCCGGCTTGCTAGCCACGTGTGTAAGCGTGTTCCTGTGGGTTCCGAGCACAGTCGCCATGGCGCGATAGCATCGGATACCTGGGCACCCAATACGACTTCTTCTGGCTTCTGTGGACCGATTGCGATTGTCCGGCAAATGGATGTTGATTGTACCGACATGAGTCGGGTTGCTTCGTAGATGTAGCGCCGGCGCAAGCTCTCGTCCGACGCGAGTTCGGCACGCAACTGGGAGAGTATCAACGTGTTGCCCTCTTCATCTTGGGCCCGCCAGCGCGATTCATTGCGTACAGTCTCTGGTGGGTCGGGTATTCGCAGCGCCAGCCCGGTATTGGGAGGATGAATCACAGGTTGCTAACCTCATGCAAAGCGGCGATATGGGCACGGAGTTCAGCCAACTCTTCTGCTAAATCTAAGGAGGTGTCACTGTGTTTTAAAGCGGCACTGCGGATTTGCAGTGAATCGAGGAACGCAGAAGTTTCCAACGCCCGTCCGGCCCATCGATCACGCTCTCGCAAGAGCTTCAAGGTTTCCACGGACGGGTTTCTCATGTCGACATCCACCAGTGAAACATCAATTTCGTCCATTCGTGCAGCGGCAAGGAGTGACATACGCAGAAGATGAGCTAAGTCGATCTGTGCAGATGCCGCGATATCAGCTGGCAGGTTCTCACTGCTGCGAAGAGTTCGCAGGATCGTGCCTCTGAGGTTTTCGCGATGCCTTTGCAATTTCATGTTGGCCAAGATCTGTGGAACTTCATGCAAGACCTCTGCGATTTCTGGTGCGATTGGGCTGGTAGTGTTTGGCGATTTGTCCGCCTTGGTCTGGGAACGCAAGGAGCGGTAGCTCGATAGTCCGATTGCTGTGGCCACGAGTCCTCCCAGAATTGGCAATATAAACGTGCCACCGTGTTGCAGAAGCGGATTCCACATCGACACTCCACTCATCGCGGCAACGGCCAACCCGCGCCCTCCCATTGTTGTCGTTTTCTTGCGAATTTCGGGAAGGCTAAGTGCATTGCCCGTGTGTACCTTGGCTTGCAAGCCCAAGGTTTCTAGTTGCTCTGCCATAGCGGTAGCGCATGACTCGCTCAACTTCTTTGCCAGTACAAAGGGAAGTCTAGGAACAGATTTTGCCAGGCGTTTACGCTCTAGCCTCAGACTTGGGTTTCGCACCAGCCAGTCAAGTAGCGTGTTGCGCAGTTCTGTGTCCAGCTTCTCGCTAACTTGTCCGGGGCCTGTCACGACGAGACTTGTGTCGCCGAATTCGATGGTGAGCTGCTCGGTTTGGCACGAGAAACATGTGGATATTGTCGGCACCATCGTCTGTCCGCATATACTGCATGAGGACCGATCTTTTGGGCTAGCAAAGAGAGTGATAGCAGTGCTCGCGGATGCTTGCAGAGCTGTCAGTGCTTGCTCGGTCGCTCCAGCCGATTGCAAGCGATCGGCTGGAGACTTCGCAAGCAGGGAGTCAATGATAGATTGCAGCCCTGCAGATATACTCTCAACCGGTGCTGGCAGTGGAGCGGTGCGGTGCGCTTCGAGCAGTGCAAAAGCTGTCGCGCCGCTGTACGGAGGCCGGCCTGTAGCCATTTCGTACAACACGCATCCTAGCCCGTACAGATCACTTCGCGCATCGACTGCAAGTGGATCGATGCTTTCGGGCGCCATGTAGTCCGGGGTTCCGGCCAGTGCAAAGGCGCTGGCATCAATACCAGCGAAGGAGGCGGCTCTGGCCATTCCGAAGTCGGCGATCTTGGGCACCTCTTCGGTAGTGAGCAATATGTTCTGCGGTTTCAGATCTCGGTGAACCAGCCCTGCTTGATGCGCCGCCCGAAGTCCAGCAGCAATACCCGCGCCGATTGCCAATATTCGCGGCTCGGCAAAAGGTCCTTCGATGGCAAGTAGTTTGGCCAAACTCGGACCGGACACAAGCTCCATGCGCATGACCTGTTCGCCCTCGATCTCCTCGATCCCGAAACCGTGCACAACATTTTCGTGGCGCAAAAGGCTACTGACCTTGCCCTCGCTCACAAAGCGGGCAAACGCACCAGCGTCCATTTGATGCGTTTGATGAAGAATCTTTCCGGCGAAGACTCGATCCGAATCGACCTCATGTAGCGTTACAACACGCCCGAGCGCACCCCGGCCAATTTCTTCGCCGAGTGTGAAAGTGCTACTAGTCATCGCCGAGAGTATGACCGGTTATTCTCCAATCCCCAGTGTCTTGACCAAAAATGCGTAGTTGTCGGCAACGTCTTGGATGCGTTTGCTTGTGGGCTTGCCAGCGCCGTGACCAGCCTTGGTTTCAATTCGAATCATGACGGGATTATTGCCAGTGTGCAGGTGTTGTAACTCAGCAGCGAACTTGAAGCTGTGAGCAGGGACTACTCGATCATCGTGGTCTGCAGTGGTTATCAAAGTCGAGGGATACTTCACTGCTTTTAAGTTGTGATAGGGTGAGTAGGCGTAGAGGGCTTTGAATTCCTCGGCGTTGTCCGAAGAACCGTAGTCATCAATCCACGCCCATCCGATGGTGAATTTGTGAAAGCGCAACATGTCGAGCACGCCGACACCGGGTAGGGCGGCTCCGAATAGTTCTGGTCTCTGGGTCATGCACGCGCCGACCAGTAGTCCGCCGTTGGAGCGGCCGCTTATCGCCAATTTAGGTGACGAGGTGTACTTGTTGGCAATGAGCCACTCGGCGGCTGCGATGAAGTCATCAAAGACGTTTTGCTTCTTGAGCTTGGTACCCGCTTCATGCCAGGTCTCGCCGTATTCAGAACCGCCACGCAAGTTGGGAATCGCCAGGACACCGCCCATTTCTAGCCAGATGATACGCGCAACCGAGAAGTAGGGAGTGAGGGAGATGTTGAATCCGCCGTAGCCGTAGAGCATCGTGGGATTGCTTCCATCGAGTTTAATGCCCTTTTTATGGGTGATGAACATGGGCACTTTGGTGCCGTCTTTACTCTTGTAGAATACTTGTTTAACCTCGTAGTCCGAAGGCTCAAAATCGACCTTAGGTTGCTTGTAGAGGGTGCTCTTGCCCGACTTCATGTCGTATTGGTAGATGCGCCTTGGCGTTGTGAAGCTTGTGAAACTGTAGAAGGTTTCGTTGTCTTTTACGTGCCCGCCAAAGCCTGAGACGGTGCCAATTCCCGGTAACTCAAGAGTTACCAGTGGCTTGCCTTTGAGGTCACGGATGATGACCTCTGAGCTAGCGTCCCGCAAATAGGTCGTGACGAGCTTGCCGCCAATGAGGCTTGCCCCGCGCAAAGGAGCGTCAGCCTGCGGCACAATTTCTTGCCAGTGCTTCGCATCCGGCTTGCGCAAGTCGATGCTGATAATGCGTCCAAGAGGCGCGTCTTTGTCCGTATGAAACCAGAGCTTTGTTCCCGAGTTGCCGAGAAAATTGTACATGGCATCAAAGTCGCCGATAAGACTGCGGAAACCGGACTTCTTGCCCTTGGCTCGCAAGTCCTTGTAATGCACTTGGTTGACCGGCCCGGTTCCCTTGCCAACGCTTACGATAAGGTAGCGTCCGTCTTCGGACACTTCGGAACTCGAACTCCACTTGGGTTCTTTTGCGGTTTCGAAAACCAGCGTGTCTTTTGATTGTGCAGTACCGATTTTGTGGAAGTAGATTTTCTGGTTGAAGTTGGCCTCGCTAAGGCTGGCTCCTTTGGGCTTAGGATAGCGGCCGTAGTAGAAACCGGTGTTCTTCTTGTCCCAGGTAGCGCCTGAGAATTTGATCCAAGACAGCGTTTCTTCTAGGTCCTTGCCAGTGTCGACATTGCGGACATGCCATGTTGCCCAGTCGCTTCCTGCGGCTTGCAGTCCGTAGGCGATATGTTTGCCATCAGCGGAGATGGAATATCCTCCGAGCGCGATGGTGCCATCTTCGGACAATGTATTGGGATCGAGCAAGACTTTGGGCGCTGCGTCTAGTGATTCTGCCCAGTAGAGAACGCTCTGGTTTTGCAGGCCGTCGTTCTTGGAGTAGAAATAGCGTCCGCCCTCTTTATACGGAGTTCCGAATTTCTCGTAGTCCCACAGCTTGGTCAGGCGTTTGCGGATTTCTTCGCGCTCGGGGATTTTCTCAAGATAGCCGAAGGTAACTTTATTCTCTGCCTTGACCCACTGCGCCGTCTCGTCAGAGTCGGCATCTTCAAGCCAGCGGTAGGCATCGAGCACGGTAGTTCCGTGGTAAGTGTCGGTTACATCTTCGCGCCGCGTGTCCGGGTATACAAAAACGTCACCGGATTTGTCCGAGATGGGTGCGTCGCCATCGGGCGAGTTCGCGGTGACTGCGGAACGGGTCGG
>JAESTW010000054.1 GCA_016763395.1 Kofleriaceae bacterium | reverse complement strand
TCTTGAGCACTTTGCGGTTGTTGTTCCTGCCAGCCGGACAGCGAACCTTGGCGAGTGTCTTCTGGTAGGCCTTGTCAACATCCACTTTGCGCAGCTTGAGTTTGGTGATGGCTGCGCTTATGTTTGCGCTGCGATGGCGCACGAAGGAAACGTCGTTGCTGATTTCTTGTAAGACTGCGAGTTTTTCCAGTACTTGATCGGCGCTGGACTTGGCTGCATGAAAGTCGCCTGATGCCATGAATGTGTTGACATGCTTTAGCTGTTGCTCAAGACCTGAGCCCAGGTAGAAATCGACGACGGTAGCAAAGGACTTGCGGTATGCATCCCCAGCAGACTTGCAGTGACCGAGCTGCTTGGCTGACGCATAGCACTTGGTTTTGCCGAAACAGGATCCCCAGTTTGCGGCGAACCTCTCTTCCTTTTGGATGACTTCTGGAAGCGCGAGAACACGCCGTTTGAATTCGAGGATGGACTCGGGCTTGTACATGTCGAGCTCCATGCTTTGGCAGATGACTCGCGCGCGGTTACTCGCCTGGCAAGCCTTCTCGTACGTTCCATCCTTTTCGCAGATGTTGAAGTTGGGTGCGATGGCCTGTGCGCATCGCTCCTGCGGCCAGTAGCCGGACAAACCATCGCACTTCGCATGTGCAGCTGCATTGCATGCAGTCTTGTCCGCGGCAGGCAAGTCGGTGCACGCACTGTAGTCTCTGCGCGCCTCGGAGACAGCTTCGAAGGCCAACAGGCTCACAGCAATGATCGCTGTGTTCATTAGAATATTGAGAGTCTTCATGATGATATCCCAGTGGATGACGCTTGGTGAGCCGAGTTCGTTGGGGCAGGTTTCAACTGCGTTCGAAACTGTTGGTTGGCTGGTTCTTGGCTTCGAGCAAGAGTGACGGTTTTTATTGGCATATTTACTCGCTTTCAAAACTGCGAGGCGAGATGAAGCGCCCGGTTTAGGGGTACATACGGAGTTGAGGCAAATCTCGGCCACAGAAAATGAAACTAGTGTTCGAACTCAGTGTTCTTTGACGCGCGCCCACTAAAAGTGTATCTAACATTCGTATTTCGATGCCGGTCTTTGACAACAAACGCCCGCTGCTCGAGGCATTTCGTCGGGGCGAGCGCGAGGCGATGGGTACCGTCTACAAACGTTTTGTAGGTGACGTCGAGACGCTGACCCGTCGAGGTTTTACCCAGTCGGCACGTCGCATTGGTGGCGCGAGGATCGACGAGCAGGCTGAACTTGTGCAAGAAACCTTCGTGAGGGCCTTTGCTGACAGGGCGCGCTCATCCTTTGATGGGCTCAGGCCCTATCGCCCTTACTTGCTGAGAATCACGCGCAATCTTATGATTGATCGCTTGCGGTCGGCGAACGGCACACAGGGCCAGGGAGTGGGTAACATTGATGACCTGCTTGAGAACGGCACTGAGTTTTCGACGATTCCGGAGATCGAGGAGAACTTGCACTGGGCTCAGTTGTCCGCTGCTACCAAGGACTTCAAGGCGGGGCTCGATGCAAAAACACAAGAGATTGTGCGTCTGCGTTTTGATGAGGAAATGTCCCAAGATGCAGTGTCGGCACAGCTAGGTTGTACCCGGCGGCGTGTTCGCTCGGTGGAAGCGCTGATTCGAACTGAACTACGAGTTCATCTGGAGAAGTTGGGATTGCTCGATGTGTAATCGCATTTACCAAAAAATCCTGGCCGAGATGGAAAAAACTCCGTACAACAATTACAAATCTCCGTACAACAATTACAAATCTGCGTACAATAATTACAAAGGCAATTTTGGTACCCAACGACGAACTCATTGATCGCTTGCTCTCAGGCAAGAACAGAATGTCGGATGCCGCGCATGATGACATTTTCGAGCAGGTGATGGCTGAGGTGGCTCCTGCCAAAAAGAGGAGTCGCTTTCGTTTTCCAATACTTGCTGGGCTGTTGGTTGCGAGTGCAGCGGTACTGATGATTCCGATTGCCATGCGCAGTGCCGAGTCCCCGCAGGCTGACGAATTCGGCGCGCGCGGGTCCGGACAGGACATAGCAACGTTTTCGCTCAACTGCTCGTCGCCCGAGAGTGGTGATGCTCCGCTGTCATGTGCAAACGATGCCAAACTCTTTTTCGACATGCAGGGCACCACCGGCTATCCGTATTTCGCGGCATTCGGACGACATACTGACGGAACCGTTGTTTGGTACTTTCCTGAGGCCCTCGGCGGACACAGCATTGAACTTGCCGAGCACCTGGAGCAGGGCGTGCTCGACCGGAGCGTCGTCCTAGGGCAAGCACATAGCCGTGGCGAGTACCAAGTGTACGGGTTTTACTCCAAGGTGCCGCTAACTCGTGCGGACATCAAGGAGCGATTTCGTTCCGGCGTCTACGGGGATGACACAGTTTTGATCAATAGGAGTTTCTCTGTTCTATGAATTTGCGTTGCACTGTCCTCGGTTTTGGAATTGCCTTGTTTGCGCCCGCCTTGGTGCACGCTGAAACTGTCAACTACGCGATCGTTATCGGCAACAATGCGCCTCCAAGTGGCGATTCACAACAGACCTCTTCCTTGAAAGAGCTGCGCTACGCAGACGACGACGCAGCTCGCTACTTTCGATTCTTTGAGCACCTGGGCGAGGCGCGATTGCTCACTGTGCTCGATCAGCGCAGCCAGAGGCGTTTTCCTGGCTTGGCGAGCAAAGCGGAAGCGCCGACTCTAGCCAACGTACTCTCGGTCGTCGGGCTCTATCGCACAAAGATGCAAGCTGACCGAGCTCGAGGCGACACGCCAATCTTGTACTTCGTTTTTAGCGGCCATGGTGCTCGGACAAAAGACGGCGATGCCTTTCTTGCGTTGAGTGATGAGAACCTGACGCAGGATGTTCTGTACGACGATATCCTGGCCAAGCTGCCAAGTTCTTACGCACACCTGATCGTCGACGCGTGCCACGCCGGAGGTGTCATCGGCGTGCGTGGTGACTTCTTCGACAAGGAGGTGGATGGCGCGACGGCTGCTGTCAGTAAAGAGGACTTGCTGCCTGTTCTTGGCAACAGTCGTATGAAGCAGTTCCCCCATCTCGGCATCTTGTTGTCCGCATCCCTTGGAGAAGAAGCCCATGAGTGGTCGGAAATCGAGTCGGGCGTCTTCACACACGAGTTGCTTTCAGGTCTGTTAGGTGCGGCCGATGTAAACGGCGATCGTCAGATCGAATACTCGGAGATACGAGCATTTGTGGCGGCTGCGAACCGAAACGTCAAAGACGCGCGGGCCCGACCACAGATTGTCGCTCGCGCGCCACGTGCCAATGAACGGGTATCGCTGGTGACCATAAGTGATATACCGAGTGCCCGACTGTTAGAAGGCGACGCCTCAACGCTAGGGCGCTTCTTCATAGAATTGCCAACCGGGGAACGCTATTTAGAGGCCCATGTTGCCAACGGCACAGAGACCACGTTGCTAATACCAGCGGGCCAGGCCTTTATTCGGACTGACACACACGAGGCTACGTTACCGTCTGGTGCTGACCTCAATTTCGCTGATCTGCGGTGGGCTCCTCGCAGAACAACCTCGCGAGGTAGCCTGGAGGAGTCGTACCGGACAGATTTGTTCGACGCTCCCTATGGGCGCAGCTACTACCAGGGCTGGGTTGACAGCATGAACGGCGCGAGCGTGGTGTTTGATGCCCCAGGCACGCACCTGAGCGTTTCGGTTGCTGAACGCGACGCCCCCAATACCACTCCAGCCGTGAGCCTTGCAGCGCTTTCAGGATTGTCCGGCGTGGTTGCACTGACAACCGGCTACCTAACCTACAGCGCTTGGTCCGACTGGGACGACACTAAAATGCAGGTGGCATCGGACAAAATACGCTCGCGCTACGAGCGCTATCGAGCCATCGCGATCACTAGCACGGCAGTATCAATAGCTAGCGGTGCAGCGGCATGGTGGCTATGGCCAGAGTCAAGCACGAGCCTGGCCCCAACCTATGTTGCCGACGGGGCTGGCTTGAGCGTGTCTGGCACCTGGTAGGTCGTCCCATTTCCCATTGCGAAGGCCTCGGTGGGAGCCGGGCCGCAATGGTCGTCGCTACGAGTTCCGATGTGTACAGTCGTGATGCTCTCATCGCTCTGTGAGTTGAGCCGCACTATCGACGGTGCGACCATGGCTCCGTCCGGCAGCTATTCGCCGACACCGAAGGCACGGCAAAAAACGGATTGCTCGTTGCAAAACCAGAAGTTTCAGTTGCTATCGCCTGCTTGCAACTGGAACGCAAGCGTGCTCAGCAGGCAGTGGCCCTAGCGAGGGGTTTCTTGGTAGCAGATTAGGAGATGAAGCTTGGCTGGCACGCTGTTCAGGAATCCTCCCTTGCCATCGCGGGGAAGTCGAATCTCGGCCTCGAATTTCGACCTGACGGGAATACGAGAACGCGCTGACCACTTGTCATTGGCCCCTAGAGATATAGTACGACGTCCAAACTCAAGCTTCAAAATGGGAAACGATTCTTCGTTCATAATTGATGTGATTTTCCCATTGAGCCTTGCGGATCTAGATGGAGGGTTTACCAAGTTAACTTCGTAGATTGCTTTCCCTTGGCCGAACAGTCCGGGCCTGTCCAGCCGAGCCATGGTGACATCAGTTTCCGAAATGCCATCAGTTTTGGGACTACCGTTAGTTCTGAAGCAGATACTTTGGGTTTGGCGAACTTTGCGTTTTCCTCGCTTTCGCTTGGCATTGGCCGAAGTGGGCGCGGACAGGCTCAAGAGAGCGAAACTTGCCGCGAGTAAGACGACGAGAGGGGGGCGAATTGATTGCATGGGATTCTTTCTTCGGCGTTAGCCAATACAGCGTTGGAGGGGAAGCTGCTGCGAGCTTCAACGGGACATACGGAGCTGGCGCGAGTCTCGGCCACACGAAATGCACGCTTCAACAAAAAAATCCGTGTTTTGCTCAGCGGGCGCTGTTCAGCCAAAAGCGCCGTGAGATATAAAATCCGTAGCCTCGGAACTTCGCTCGCACGACCAGGCGCAGGCCGGATTGACGAGCAGGGCGAACTCATCCAGGAGACCTTTGTTTGCGTATTCTCCGAGCGCTATCTGAACAGGTAGGCAGCGCCGCTGTAGAAGGCACAGGAGAGCGATGCAGTACAAGTATTGCAATCATCGTTAGCAAGGGAATTGTCGCAGTCCTCCCCTGCACAACTGTAAGACTGTGCCCCGGCAAGGCCGAGTGCGCTGCTGTGCCGTGGTGAGCCAACGGCAATCGCATTCACTCCCACTGCCACGCTCTGACCAAAGTAGGCTAAGACCCCAGGAACAGCCGCTTGCAATTGCTTTTCCTGCGACCAGGTCGAGCCATCTCGAGTGAAATGGTATGCGGCTCCGGCCTTGTCTTGTCCGGCCGATGCATCGCCATACGCACCTATGACAATGGACTCGCCAACAATGGCTACATCATAGCCGAATGAATAGTTGGCCCGCGTCGCAGACGACTTGAGGTAGGCCTCTTGCCACCAGGTGTCTCCAACTCGGTGAAACACGTACGCCGCGCCTGCACCGTTGGCACTGTTGTCGGCGTGATTGCCATTGATGGTTGTTGCGGCACTGCTCTCGAGGTAGGCTCCGATCACGATCGTGTCATTGTCTATGTCGACAGCACATGCAAACAGGTCGCCGGCATCTGTGTTGGATGCCTTGATATAGGCTTCGGACACCCAGTTATCGTCGACAAAGCGGAAGACATACGCTGCTCCACTGCTCGCAGTGTTCTCATCAGCAGGTGCGTTGATGCCTTTGCCAGGACTTTCCTCGTATGGTGCCCCAACCACCAACGTGTCTTGCGAAATAGCGACGCCATAACCGAATCTGTCGTCGGCGTCGGCGTTGGGCGCCTTTAGGTAGGCTTCCTGACTCCAGACAGAATTCTCTCGTCTAAAAATGTAAGCAGCGCCGCTGTCGCTAACGAGATCGCCATCTCCATCCTCTTTTGTGGCGCCGACGGCAATTCTGTCTCCGTCAATATCCACAGCAATGCCGAAGTGATCGTCGCTGCCAGGATTTGGGGATTTTATGAACGCCTCTTGTACCCAGGTGACTCCTGTACGGTGAAACACATATACGGCCCCGGAGTCGTTCAGACTGTTGTCGCTCTGTCCGGCAGGGTTGACTCCTGAAGCGTTGCTGTCTTCACGGTAGGCACCAATGACCAGACGGTCCCCGTCCAAGCTAATCGCACTTCCAAAAACATCGCCTATGCCCGTGTTAGATGCCTTGATGTACGCCTCCTGTGCCCATCCCGCATCCGTCATGCGGAACACATAGACAGCGCCAGAGTCTTCCAGGATCGAACCGTCGGCCTGCGTGCCGCTTCCGACGCCCGTTGCGTTGCCGTCCTCGACTTGTGCCCCAATCGCCAAGGTGTCACCACTTATAGCAATGCTGTAGCCGAATCGGTCGCC
>JAESTW010000607.1 GCA_016763395.1 Kofleriaceae bacterium | reverse complement strand
TGGTGATGCCGATGGCGATGGTGACATCGACATCATAACTGGCGACATCGGTAATGTCGGTGATGTGCCGAATGACGAGAGCGGCATTGTACTGTGGATCAATGACGGCGGCGGAAACTTCACCAGGCGCATCATCGAAGTTCCGAGTATAACCCTCGACTAACTCGATGCACCTTACTACTTAATACGAGCAGCGGTTACCGAGCGCCTGGTATGGCGCGGTGAAGAACGCAGCGATCCGCGCATAGTAAGTCGGGATGCTGTGGTCGGCCAGAGCGCCTGCATTCTCCGCTGTGTCGCCCGGGTCTTGTTCTACAGGATCGAAGTCAAAACTGCCTTCGCCTCGCAAGTGCATCAGTTGCCCGGACTGACGGAAGCCCATCCACTGCCAAGGTAATTGTGTAACAATGTCGTCCCCGTTGCGAAATCGCATCGCGCGGACATCATTGTCTTGGTAGCCAAGCTCGACTTGCTCGACATATTCGTCGTCACCGACACGCGGCATGCCGTAGGTGTGGATACCGCGCAGACTGTAGCTTGTATCCCCCTTGATGTGGTCCATAATCGTGGTCGTGGCAAGGCTCGTGAGCGCGCCTCCAAGGCTGTGTCCGGTGATCCAAATCTGCAATCCGCGGCCGCTCTCTGCCTGTAGCTTCGCTCTGAGAATCGACTCTACACCATCGTAGGCACCTTGAAACCCAGTATGTGCAGAGCCATAGCCCGCACGATTTTCCTTCCAGGCTACCAAGTCCGCGGTGATGTCTGCGTACTCATCTGGTTCTGTTCCTCGAAAGGTGATGATGACAATTGGCTCGGTGCGGTGTTCGGCCCAAAGCATTTGCGTGCTCTCATCGTTAAAGTACTCAAAGCCCTCATCATCGACCTCAATGGCTCCAGCGGCAAAAAACTGAATCTTCTTGCCTTTCACAACCTTTTGAATGACGTCCCTCTCAAAGACGGCCGATCCGCCATTGGGAATTGTTCCGATTTCTTCTTGGTGGCGCGTGATTAGAACATTGCGGGCCTGGTTCACCCAGTCCTCGCCTTCGCCTTCGTCACCAAATCCCATCTGCTCCAGCACGGGAGCAATATGGGCGTAATGCGCGTACTGGTTTGCAGAGAAGAATGCGAGCCACTTTGCTGTGTTGAGGTCTACACCATAACCAGCGCTTGGAAGTGTGTTCTCTTCTTCAAAAAAACACATATCGAAGGGCTCTGTAAGGGGGAGTACGAGAGGATTATTCTTGTATCCGTTGGATTCAAAGAGCAAGTCCCGGCCATCTTCTTTGTCCTGGTTACCGGACGGCTCGTCGCTAAACGTGGAACAGCCGAGCAATGCGAGACCGAGCAAGAGTGAAAGAGCATGAAGGGATTTGGGACGTGGCGGTACGAGTAGGAAGGCAGGCATATTAGGGTTTTTTCTGAACACCAGGAATCTTGTCGCACATTTCTCGAACGATGGGGTCAAGTAATTGTGAGAGAGCCATTCGCAAAGATGCGACTCTCAACGATGCACGGAGGCACGCTTTGTCTCTCACTGGTTGAGGGGAGACCCACTGCAGCGAAACACTGCACGGTATTAAATTCAGAATTTCACGTAGACAGTGTTTTGCCATCGCAAGATGACGGTAGCGGGCTTTCATTAACAGCGATACGTTTCAAGATAATTGACGCCTAAGTTAGTTTTTTTTCGCAATTCTTGCATGTCTCTTTGTCCGGAATGAAACGGATCGGCATTCGTTTAGCGAAATCAGGATAATCGCGCATCGTCCATGCCGGAACGAGCGTGAGATTCGCTGCCCCGAGGGTATTGCTGAAGGACCCCAACAAAGCTCACAGACCGTTGGTAGTGGTGTAAGAGTTCTTCTTGGCTCGGATTCATCTCGAAAAAATTCTCGACTTCTCACGGCCCAGTTCCCATTCGGTGCAGACATTTCCTGTAATCGATGCATATCTACTCTCTCGCTTGTCCACCGCATACGACTACGCTGAAGTTCTCCAAACACGCTTCGCTCTGCGCGCCACTCCGCAATCGCACTTAAGAACGTTTCTACTCGCCAGTTATTGTCACATCGATGTTGACAGACCCCATAGGCTGACGTAGTGTAGCCTCCCATAGACTATGCGTAAGTCATTGGAAACAAAAGGGAAACTAGGATCTCGAACGAAGTTTATCTTCGTTACTGGCGGAGTTGTCTCGTCACTTGGCAAGGGCCTTGTGAGCGCTTCAGTTGGTGCCTTGATGGAAAATCGCGGGCTTAAGGTCGCTAATATCAAACTCGATCCTTACCTTAACGTAGATGCGGGCACGATGAATCCGCTGCAGCACGGCGAGGTGTACGTTACCGATGATGGCGCGGAAACCGACTTGGATCTCGGGCACTACGAGCGTTTCGTGTCCACGCCGATGAGCCAGCTCAACAACGTGACCAGCGGACAGGTGTACCACTCGGTTATCCAAAAAGAACGCAGTGGCGAGTACTTGGGCGGCACGATTCAGGTCATCCCCCATGTCACCGACGAGATTAAAACCAGAGTGATGGCGTGTGCCGAAGGACTCGACTTGCTCATTGTTGAAGTAGGCGGAACCGTCGGAGACATCGAGTCACTGCCTTTCTTGGAAGCCATCCGGCAATTGCGTTTGGACCTGGGATCAGAAAACTCTGTGTCCGTACACGTAACGCTGCTTCCCTACTTGGCTGCAGCGGGAGAACTCAAGACCAAGCCAACACAGCACTCGGTTCAGAAAATGCGCGAGATTGGAATCCAACCGGACGTGCTTGTGTGCCGAAGTGAGCACGAAATCGAAGACGGATTACTGGACAAGATCGCGATGTTCTGCAGTGTCTCTCGGGACTCGGTATTTGTCTCAACTGATGTTGATACGATTTACGCACTGCCATTGCTTTTGGCCGACCAGGGCATGGACGACAAGCTCAGTGAAATTCTCAATATTTGGTCCAGAGCCGCGAGACTAACTCCCTGGGAAGATCTTGTTGATGCGGTTCGCAACCCCCAAAAGACCGTCACTATAGCAATGGTGGGGAAATACGTCTCGCTGGTTGAGTCGTACAAGAGTATCAACGAGGCGCTCACACACGGTGGAGTAACGCACTATTCAGCAGTCAAGATTATTCATGTTGATGCGGAAGAGATTGAAGCCAATGGTGCGGAGTCCGCGCTCGGATCGGTCGATGGAATCTTGGTGGCCCCGGGATTTGGCTCTCGTGGAACATTGGGAAAAGTCCTAGCAGTTCAGTATGCTCGCGATAATAGGGTGCCGTTCTTCGGGATTTGTCTGGGCATGCAGATGGCAGTGATTGAGTTTGCTCGAAATGTCTGTGGTCTCAAAGGAGCCGCGTCGACTGAGCAAGACGAGAATACAGAGCATCCTGTGGTTCACTTGATGCCCGATCAGCGTGGCGTTACGGACAAAGGCGCGACGATGCGATTGGGCGCGTACTCTTGCGTATTGGAAAAGGGTTCCAAGGCATACGAGATTTACAAGTCGGACGAAATTCGAGAGCGCCACCGCCACCGCTGGGAAGTCAACAATGACTATCGCGAGGCACTGGAGAAGGGTGGCTTGCTACTCTCGGGATTGTCTCCCGATAAGCGATTGGTCGAGATTATCGAAATCGCAGACCATCCATTTTTCGTCGGCTGCCAGTTCCATCCTGAATTTAAGAGCAGGCCATTGGCGCCCCATCCGATTTTCAGCACCTTCGTCGGCGCCGCTCTAGCACATCAAGAATCGAAGTAAACCCCGCTCAACTGCGAGATTTTGCGTCTGGCGGATCGTATTTTGTCTGTCGGGCGCGAAAGCCCGGCAATCCAGATGCCATAACGCTTGACAAAGCAAATTCTGGGCCACACCCGGCCCAACAGGTTTACAAGAAAGCTAGATAGCGTGTATCATTGCAATACTGCGGTAATTGCCGTGGTGACGTTGCAAGTTTCAGCATTTTATCCACCGTAAAACAAAGGGGAAATTCATATGGGCATGGAGATGAGGCTCAATCTCAAGCTGAGCCAACAGCTGGTGATGACCCCGCAGTTGCAGCAGGCTATCAAGCTCTTGCAGTTGTCTCGGATTGAACTGGTAGAGCTAGTCCGCGAGGAGATGCTCGAGAACCCGGTACTTGAAGACGACATCGAGCTCGGGTCGACGAACCCTGAAAAAGAGATGGTCGACAGTCAGTCAACCGCCGCTGATCCGCCCGTAACGGAAGCGGCAGTGTCGGAGCCCTCTGATGGCGGTGACGCGCAAGAGACGCAAGAGGGACCAGCGGCTGGAGAAATCGACTGGGAAAACTACCTGGAAAACTACCAGAACTCGGCCCCCGCTTCTGGCGGCGTTCGTACTTCTGATGACGATCTACCTTCACTAGAGCAGACGCTCACCAAGACAGAGTCACTCGAAGATCACTTGAGGTGGCAACTCCGGATGTCCGATCTTACGGACGCCCAGAAGGAAATTGGCGAGCTCATTATCGGGAACATCGATCGCAATGGCTATGTGAAGGATTCGCCAATAGAGGATATGGCGGCTGAGGCCGAGTGCACGATTGACGAAGTTGAAGCAGTGCTGATGAAAATTCAGGGTTTTGACCCGGTCGGTGTTGGCGCTCGTAACTTGGCCGAATGCATGTATATCCAGGCAGTCCACTACGGACAAGATGATGACTTACTGGTCAAGATGATTCGCTCGCACATCGGTAACTTAGAGAAGAAGAACTACCAGGCGATTGCGCGGGACCTAAAAGAGTCGCTAGAAGAAATTTACGAAGCGGCGAAGGTCATTATAGAGTTTGATCCTAGGCCTGGACGGCAATATTCCTCGGATGAGCCGGTGTACATCACGCCGGACGTCTACATTCACAAAGTTGGCGACAAGTACTTTGTAGTTCCCAATGATGATGGCTTGCCCAAGCTAAAAATTTCCAATTTCTACCGAAGTGCGATGGGCGGCACGGACGCCAAGCAATACTTACAGGACAAGCTTCGCTCGGCTCAGTGGCTGATCCGCTCCATCCATCAGCGGCAGCGTACGATTATCAAAGTTACCGAGTCGATTCTAAAGTTCCAACGCGAGTTTTTTGAAAAGGGCGTTACGCACCTAAAACCACTGATTCTACGCGATGTAGCAGAAGACATCGGCATGCATGAGTCGACGATTTCGCGGGTGACGACCAACAAGTACTTGCATACACCTCAGGGCATCTTTGAGCTGAAGTTCTTTTTCAACTCGGGAATTACTCGAACCAACGGTGACGATTTAGCATCACAAGCAGTGAAGAGTAAGATCAAGAAGATCATCAGTGACGAGAATCCCAAGAAGCCCTTCTCGGACCAAAAGATTGTCGATCAGCTCAAGGAAGGCAACATCCATATCGCTCGCCGTACTGTCGCGAAGTATCGAGAGCAACTGGGCATCCTCAGTTCTTCCAAGCGCAAGCAAGTCTTTTAGTTTTTGTGTCTTTAGTTTCTGGATCTCTAGCTTCTGTACACTAAGAATATTTATATAAGAATAACTCGCTCGACGTCAGATTCGCTGGCTTAGAGCAACGCTTACGGACCATAGCGGGCAAGACTGCCCATAGGAGAAAAATGCAATTCTCGTTGACCTTCCGGCACATGGATGCCACCGATGCTCTTAAGAGTTACACTGAAGAACGTCTTCAGCGAATAACGAAGTACTTTCCCGATCCCATTTCGTGCAACGTGGTGTTGAGCGCAAATCGTTTTAGCCACCGGGTCGATGTATCTCTCAAGCTGCACAACGGTTTCAAAGTGGCAGGCCATGAAGAGACGGAAAACATGTACTCTTCCATTGATTTGGTTGCGGCCAAGATCGAGCGCCAAGTTCGTCGATATAAAGACAAACTACGGCATCGAAAGGGCAGGGAATCGATTCCTGTACCTCTCACTCATATGGTGATTTCCGACAATGAGATGGAAGCGAGTGACGAGCCCGCTGCTATCGTGAAGCGTGAAGAAATTCACGCAGAGCCAATGACTGTTAGTGACGCCGTTATGCAAATTAACCTCTTGCATCAGGAGTTCTTCGTCTTTCTAAACGACGATAATGGTCAATTGAGCGTGTTGTATCGGCGGGACAAGCGGGAGTTTGGCCTCATCGAAGCCGGCGTTCCCAAAACCTGATATCACAGCGGAATGAACTCGGCGTTAGTGATAAGGCCGAATTTGTGACTCAACTCGCTGATATTACTTGCTGTTAAGCGAGTGTAGATGGGCCGCGCGAAGGAGTGCCTTCGCGCAGCCAGTGTTGGAAGCCCTGGTGTTGAATTCATTTAACACCAGGTACCAAACGCAGATCGCACTGATTTGCCTTTGATTGTCTGCTATCGGATTCGCCACGACTCAGTGTGGTAGGGTCCGGCCGCCGTGCGCATCGTAGACTTAATTCAGCGCGAAATGATCGTTTCAAATCTGTCTTCCACAGATAGAAACGGTGTCATTCGAGAGCTAGCAACACATCTTGCGGGGGCGTATGAGGAGATCGAGTTTGAACGCTTGGTAAAAGTCCTCCGGGATCGAGAGGACTTGGCGTCTACTGCCATTGGTCAGGGAGTTGCCATTCCTCATGGGAAATTGGCTGAGATCACCGAGATCCGGGCTTGCATTGGCCGGGCTCCGGACGGAGTTGAGTTTGACTCGATGGATGGCAAACCCACTCACATTTTCATCGTGATGGTAGCGCCAGAGAATTCAAGTGGTTCTCATCTCAAAGCTTTGGCCCGAATCAGTAGGGTGTTCAAGGGGCCTGAAATTTTGCAGCATCTGCTAGAGGCAAGGGACGCTGATGAAATATTTGATGTGTTGATAAGGCGGGACTCCGAGACCAGTTCTCAGAGAAAGTAAGCAGACAAAGCGATGCCTTCTATCACAATACAAGAACTGCTCGACGGTGTCGGAGAAACTCTCTTACTAAATTTGCGTGCAGGTAACGGTGGACTGGATCGAGTTATTCGTGTCCCGAGAATCCAAAAGCCCGGACTAGCGCTCACCGGATACGATCAACAACTCGACGATGGCCGCTTGCTAACCTTGGGCGGAACAGAGATCGAATTCTTGCGCTCTGCAAGTGGTGCCCAGAGGACCTTGGCGGTGGAAACAGTGATGGGGGCGCATCCAGCTTGTATTATTATTACACGCGGGCTAGAGCCACCAGAAGAACTCGTAGAGTGTTGTGGGCGGGATCATATCCCTCTGATGACGACCTCTCTTTTGAGTGCCGAGCTCATCGCACAGGTGACTCATTTTCTGCAGGACAGGCTTTCGCCCAAAGCATCGCATCACGGCGTGTTGCTTGAGGTTCTCGGTGTTGGAATCTTACTGCTGGGCAAGAGCGGAATCGGCAAGAGCGAAGCGGCTTTGGACCTCTTGGTACGCGGCTATCGCCTAGTCGCTGACGATGTGGTGGACATTCGACGCCTCGGGCCGAATGTGTTGTCCGGCTCTGGTACTGGCATCATCAAGCACCATATGGAGATTCGAGGGCTTGGCATCATCAACATAAAGGACCTGTTCGGCATCGGTTCCGTACTTGAGCAACACCAAATCAACCTCGTCATTGAGCTTCGTGAGTGGAGGGATGGTGAAGTCTACGACCGTCTTGGGGTTGACGATGAGGTGTACTCCATTTTGGGCGAGGAGTTGCCTATTCTTCGCATTCCTGTACGGCCAGGAAGAAATATCGCGACGATTATCGAAGTCGCTGCGAGGAACCAAATTCTCAAAGGACTGGGCGTACATTCGGCCCGTGATTTCCAAGAGGTCTTGGCCCAGCGGCTGGCGTCCGGACAAGCGTCAACTGATCAGTCGTCTGAACCGTCGGGGAGCAAAGCATGAGAGTAGTCATTGTTACTGGACTCGCAGGCGGCGGAAAAACCACAGCATTGCGTGCATTGGAAGACCTGGGGTACTTCTGCTGCGACAATTTGCCCGCATCGATGTTCCTAACCTTTGTAGAGAACCTAGAGGCACAGAATATTTCTCAATGCGCTATCTCCGTGGATGGGCGGCAAGAGAGCTTCATTCCGGAATACCACCGGCAGATGTCCGAGCTTCGCGATGCCGGACACAAAGTAGATGTGCTGTTCTTAGAGGCACCAGACGCGGTTTTATATCGGCGGTATTCTGAAACACGCCGGCGTCACCCAAGTTCCGGCGATGACATCGTTGAAGGCATTCGTCGTGACCGAGAAGTCCTGGCGACGCTGCGGGAGGAAGCGATCTTAGTCAACACGGGCGGTCTCAACGTACACGAGATCAAAAAGATCATCAGCGATAGGTTCCGCTCCGAGGCGGCGAGATTGTCGGTCAAACTTCAGTCTTTTGGATTCAAGTACGGGCTGCCAACGGAGTCCGAAGTGGTTTTCGACGTAAGATATCTTCCGAATCCTCACTTTGATCGAGTATTGGGCCCGCAAGACGGCCGAGATCGAGACGTTGCAGAATATGTGTTCGCTGGAAAAGAAGCGGCAGAGACCGTAGAGCGAATCGAAGACTATCTTCGCTTTTCACTGCCGCTTTTTGCACGTGAAGGAAAGCTCTATGTGACGATTGGGATCGGCTGCACTGGTGGCAGACATCGCTCGGTTGCAATATCAGAAGAATTATCAAAACGTTTGGGCGAGGACTGGCATGTCTTGCTCAGACATCGGGACATTGCTAAGGGCGGAACGAGGAATCAGGGCTAATGAGTGAGCAACACCAAATAGAAGTAGAGATTCAAAACAAGCTGGGACTACATACCCGAGCGGCAACGCAGATCGTACAGCTTGCCGGCAAGTATCCTTGTGAAGTGTATATCGGCAAGGATGGGCAGGAAGTCAACGGCAAGAGCATCATGGGTATTCTGATGCTGGTGGCCGCCATGGGAACTACGGTCTCAATTCGCTGCGAAGGAGAGCGTTGTCAGGAGGCTTGTTTGGCACTGGTGGAACTTGTGAACGCAAAGTTTGGAGAAGGCGAATAGCGTGTCCGAGGTCGCTAGGAAGGAAGTCGAAAAGGTCGGTATAGCGGCCTGCCAGGGCATCGCAATCGGACGGGCCTATATCGTCGATCGGCGTCAGCTTAAAGTTCCCAAGCGAAAAATCGATGCCGATGAAGTCGAAGTTGAATCCGAGCGATTTCGGCGCGCCTTGGACGCCAGTGAACGTCAGCTTGAGAAAATCAAGCAGAAGATCGAAGAACGGGAGAAGGATCACTACGCGATCATTAGTGCGTACCAACTAATATTACGCGACGAACACATCGTTAAGAACACTCTCAACAGCATCCGAGATGAGTTGATCAACGCAGAATGGGCTCTGCGCAACTCTGTGGAGCAAATCAAAGCGGTGTTTGATGGCATCGAAGACGACTACTTCAGGGAGCGAGGTAGCGACGTCGATTTTGTTGGCGAACGCATACTGCGAAACCTGATGGGCCGAGATGGCCAAGTGACTCCACCACCCGATGCGATTGTCATCGCACATGACTTGAGTCCGGCGGACACGGCAATGCTCTATCGAGCAGCTGTCGCGGGCATAGCAACAGACGTCGGCGGAAAGACTTCACACACGGCCATCATTGCCCGAGGATACGATACCCCCGCGGTTGTTGGCACTGAGGATGTCTCGCTGCATGTCGGACGAGATGATCTGGTCATCGTCGATGGCACCAAGGGCGTTGTCATTATCAATCCTACTCCCGAGACGGTCGCGGCGTATCGCGAGCAGGCGCGCCGAGAAATTGTGGCCGGTGCTGCACAACTCGCCCGAAGTTCAGAACCCGCAGTAACTCAAGATGGCACGAAGGTCACTCTACTGGCCAATCTCGATCATTTGGTAGAAGCCGAGGGAGCTGTGACCCGCGGTGCCGAAGGGGTAGGGCTTTTACGTACTGAATACTATTTTATGGGCGCGGAAGGGCCTCCTTCTGAAGATGAGTACTTCCGTTACGCGGTTGATGCCATGAAGATCATGGATGGCCGTCCGGTCACGTTTCGAACATTGGACTTGGGTTCGGACAAGGTGCCGCCCGAATTTGTCGAGCAGCATGATGAGCCGAATCCCGCTCTTGGTCTGCGATCGATTCGCCTGTGTCTTACCAAAGCCATGCGTCCGATGTTTCGAAGTCAACTGAGAGGATTGCTACGAGCATCGGTGGAAGGCAATATGAAGCTCATGTTCCCCATGATCTCGGGCATGGAGGAGCTTCGATCTGCCAAGGAAGTGGTTGAAGAGGTAAAGCAAGAACTCAGACAGGATGGGATTGCCTTTGATGAGGACTTGCCACTAGGCATCATGATAGAGATGCCCAGCGCCGCAGTCATCGCCGACCACCTGGCCAAGGAGACAGACTTTTTCTCAATCGGGACCAACGATCTCATTCAGTACACGATGGCCGTGGACCGAATGAACGAGTTTGTCTCGTATCTCTACGCTCCGCTGCATCCAGCGCTACTCCGGCTTATCTCGACTGTCATTCAGTCAGCGGACAAGGAGGAAATTCCTGTGTCTATCTGCGGCGAAATGGCTGGCGATCCGATGGTGGCTCTAGTTCTAGTAGGCTTGGGCTTGCGCAGTCTGTCGATGCACTCGGTCGCAATGTGCGCGGTCAAAGAGGCGATATGTTCATCCGAGATAGGGGAACTCGAAACCTTGGCCAAAGAAGTGCTCGAGATGTCCGACGCCAGTGCTATTCGGATTCATGTTGAGGCTTTTGCCAATCGCAACATCGAGGCAAAATGAGTTATCGGACGGCACTACTAGCTCTTTCCCTGTCCGCCTGCGGCGCTTCAAACAAAGCCGAACCCGCACAAGTGGAAATCGAGTGGCCCGACGCTGCCGTTCAGCACTCGGGACCAGCGACGGCGTTGGAGGCAGCGGCGTTAGATGCGGGAGTCCCAGACTCCACGCTTCCTTCGCCGGACGCCCCATAGCCCCTATTTCGATCGCCACAGCCGCTAAGGATTAACGTGGACGGAACGCGTGTTGCCGAATTGTCTCTGCGACGCAACAGCTTAGCTTTTTGGCCGTTGGAATATGGAGGAACTCATTGGGGCCGTGGGCGTTGGACTCCGGTCCGAGAACTCCGGTGATCATAAACTGTGCCTCGGGGAATTTGTCACCGAGCATTCCCATAAAGGGAATCGTGCCGCCTTCGCCCATACTGATAGAGGGCTTACCAAAGTAGGTGTTGGAGGCGTCGTCCATCGCACTTTCAAGCCATGGCGCCAAGGGCGGAGCATTCCACCCGTCGTTGCCCTCTTCGGACTCAAAGCGTACCTTGGCACCATAGGGAACGTCGCTGGTGAGTAAGTCGCTCACGAGCTTTTGGGCTGCTTCCCCTTTTACCTCGGGCGGAAGCCTTACGCTAACTCGTAGTGAGGTAATCGGGCGCATGACATTGCCGGCAGAGCCAACGTCCGGGAGCCCAGCAGCCCCGGTGATGGCGAGCTGTGGCTTCCATGTCCGGTTTAAGACAAGCTCTGTGTTTCCGCCGCCGATAGTTGTTGCGCCAGGATGCAGTGGAAAGTGATCCCAGACCTTGTCGCCCAAGGTCTCTGCTACTTTTTCTGCTTGCTGCCGGCGCTGGTCAGGAATCTCACAGTACAGTTCCTTTGGCAGAATCTCACCCGTCTCTTGGTCTTCCAGGCGACTTAGCAGGCTACGTGCAATGCGGAAACTTGAGGGAATAATTCCACTGGCATCGCCAGAGTGAACTCCTTCGCGAAGTACCTCGACATGCAAGTTGCCTACGACCATGCCGCGCAGTGAGGTCGTGCACCACATCTGATCGTAGTTGCCGGCGCCAGAATCCAAACAGACAACCAAGCTCGGAGTGCCGATTCGCCCTGCTAGGTGGTCGATATACACTGGCAGGTCCGGGCTACCGCTCTCTTCGCAACCCTCGATAATGACGACACAGCGCGCATGAGGGATCCCTTGTTCTTGCAAAATGCGCAGTGCAGTAAGCGACGAAAATGTCGAATAGCCGTCGTCCGCACCACCGCGTCCGTACAAACGATCGCCTTTGATAACCGGCTTCCAAGGTCCAAGGTCGTCGTCCCAACCGCTCATCTCCGGTTGCTTGTCCATATGTCCGTAGATCATGATCGTGTCGTCGATTTCGCCTGGAATATCGATGAAGAGCAATGGCGTGCGTCCGGGCAACTGCAATACTTCCAGTTCCATGCCCTTGACCGGATGCTCCTTGCACCAATCGACGATTAGGTCCATGGCCTCCTTCATGTAGCCATTTTTCTCCCAGTCAGGATCAAAGTCGGGGCTCTTGTTGGGGATTTTAATGTACTCCACTAGTGCCGGCACGATGGAGTCGGCAAATTCGGCGTCGACAAAGGCCTGGGCTTTCGCTGGATCGATGGTTTTGTGCTCGCTCATGGCGGCCAGCATACGACAGAACAACGCCTAGTTTGGGAATCTGGATGTCAAAGGAATCTGATTGTCAATGGATTCAAACAGTCCCATCTCAGCACTCGCGTGATTTCGCTTTATGTGTTGTGCACTGCGAAATCGATATAAATATCTCGGCAAAGCTACCGATTCATATGTAGAGGAATTCCAATTATTTGTCGGGATTTTCGGAAAGGTTGAGGAACATTGGAATGAAGCTCCTGATTTTGGAAGAGAGTGGTGTTGCGCGCAGATTTATAAAGGCTGAGCTAGTCCCAGCTGGGTACGAGATACACGAGGCCACTACTCCTGCCGAGGCGATGAGGATTCTCACCTCGGTGCCGGATATCGATCTCATTACTCTTCGAGTTGTCATGGCGGGCATGGATGGCTTTGAGTTTTTGGCACATTTGCACACCGATGAGGTTCGCCAAAGGCTTAGCCGGGTTGGCAACGATCGAGTTCCAGCCGTATTTGTTACATCGAGTGACACGGACAAGGATCGCCTGCGCGGGTTTCGTGTTGGCGCTGCGGACTTTGTGCAAAAACCGTGGAAATCGGGTGATCTGCTTAGTCGGGTGAATCAAGTGCTCGGGCGAGGGACTGAGTTTGAAGGCATGTCGGTGCTTGTTGTGGATGATAGCTCGACTGCTCGAAAGTTCATTCGCAGTAGCCTCGGACGTTTGGGGATCCAAATTCATGAGGCAGACGATGGTGACTCCGCGTTAGAGTTTCTGCGAGACGAGAGTAACTCGGTGGATCTCGTGATCACAGATCTAACCATGAGACGTATGGGCGGTGACACCCTAATTCTAAAGATACGCGGCGAACTTGGACTCTCAGAGTTGCCAGTCATTTTTCTTTCCGGAAACCCGGATAAAGCGCGAATCCTATCGCTGTTTAAGATGGGAGCGACGGACTACATAGAAAAGCCGTTTCTCCAAGAGGAGCTCGTTTCGAGGATTCGAGCGTATTTGAGTCGGGAAAAAACACAGAAAGAACTTTTAGCCTCGATTGCTCGGTTGCGAGATATGGACCTTGTGAAAGATCAGTTTCTAGCAGCGTGCTCACATGATTTGCGTTCACCGCTAGTCGGCATATTGGGATATGCACAACTACTTCAGGCTGAACCGTCGCTATCGGACAAACACCAGGAGATGGTCGGGGGAATTGAAAAATCCGGCGATTACCTATTGTCGTTGATAAACGACTTGTTGGACATCGGAAAAATGGCAAGTGGCCGGAGCGAGATTCGCAAAGACGAAGTGCAGCTCTTCGACGTACTTACGGATTCGGTCAAGAGCTTGATTCACACCGCAGGTCCCAAGGGAGTCATCTTGGATATCAGTTCATCAGTGGACACTAGCAAGATCCTGGGAGACCGCTCTGCACTAATGCGCATTGCGAACAATATCTTGTCCAATGCGATCAAATTCACCCCCAGTGGCGGGTGTGTAAAGGCGTCAGTCGAAGTGGGGAGAACGTCCGAGGAATTGGCATTGGTAGTTAGCGACACCGGCATCGGAATCAAAGAGAAGGATATTCCCGAACTTTTCAAGCGGTACACGAGTACGAGTAAATCCGGTACTTCAGGTGAAAAGGGAACGGGGCTGGGCTTGTCGATAGCCAAAGAACTGGTTTTAGCGCATGACGGAGAGGTGGTAGTGGAGAGTGTCTTCGGACAAGGCACATCCTTTACGGTTTACTTTCCGGTTTTTGTCG
>JAESTW010000606.1 GCA_016763395.1 Kofleriaceae bacterium | reverse complement strand
TTGTCACGCTCGGTACCGATCGAGTCGTTCAATGCAAAGCCGCCACGCAAGATCAACCAGGGGCCCATGCGCGCGTTGCGTGTCTGAGTCAGCGAGCTGCAACAGTTGGCGGACTGCTGGCTGCACTTGAGACGCTTCCGGCGGACTCTCTTCCCAATGGTCCTGGGGCAGTCACTCTTATTCCCAATGTTTCCTCTTGCTCAAATGGCCGGCCTTACACGATGCCCTCGCATCCCCCCAAACTACTGACGCAAGCCATACAGCTTGAAGCCGAGATCGAACGAGCGAAAGTGATGTCGCGTTTTGGGCACTACGAGGAGGCGATACGCGACGTTTCAGCGGCCCTAGTTGAGGCGAAACGACTCGGCATACGAGGGGTCGTAGCAAGAGCACACTTCACCTTGGCCGCCATTGCAAAGGAGCGCGGAAACCGAGACCTGGCCAGAGCTGGGTTTGAGCAGGCTGCCGAATTGGCCGAGGAAAGCGGTAATGACGCACTTCGCGCCGATGCGTTGAGTGGGCAGATGGTCCTTGCAAATGACGAGACTGCTCTCGCTGCACTTGCGCGTCGGGCGGAAGCCGTGGTCATTCGAACGGACGACCCAGCGATGCTCGCCCGATTTCTTTCACGTCGTGGAGTCGCTAAACTGAAACGAGGTTTCGGTGCCGAAGGAGTCGATGACTTGGAGAATGCACGAAGTATGCAGCTCTCTCTTGATGGCGAGGATACTGTAGCGATCGCACGCATTGATGGGAATCTCTCTGCGGGTCTCGCCATGGTCGGACGAATCGAAGAAAGCGTTGAGCGCCGGCGTCATGCCGTCGAACTCTCTCGAATTCACAACGGGACCGAACACCCGGCCTACGCTCGGCATCTGGGATCCCTTGGCCAGCAAGTTGATGAAAAGGAGGGAGCGGAAATGTTGCGAGAGGCGCTGTCGGTATTTCGGAAGAACTTTGGCGAGGCGCACCCCGATACTGTCCAAGCGTTAAGCAATTTGTGCGTTGTTGAAGGTAAATTTCAATCTCCCGATGCTGTCACGCACTGCACAGAAGCGGTTGCTGCTGCAGACTTGCTCCATGGACCCAACGCTCCCGAAGTGGCATGGCCACTGACCGCTTTGGGCTTGGAGCTTTTAAACTTGGACCGCTTTGCCGAAGCAGAGGTTGCGCTCAAGCGCGGACTGCGCGTGGCCGCCGATCCTCCGCGCTACCCTAACGAAGTTGCAGACCTCCAGTACTACCTCGGCGTGAGCCTTGCCAAGCAAGATATCCAGCTCCCCAAGGCGCTGTCTTTGATTCGCGCTGCCCGCGAGGTGTGGGGTGAATCTCCAGTCCGGCAGGCGTTAGTGCCTGAACTCGACCAGCTTGTAGAGAAATTGGAACTAGCCATTCAGGAAAAATAGGGGCCCCCTCTGTGCCAAGGTCGCTGAGATAGTCCACTATCGACTCAGTGTCTTCCCTCTCCTCGGGCCGGACTTGGATTGCCCCTCTTATGCGATAGCTGCTCGAATTACTCGGAGCGCCTGATGGACGCCATTCTCATAGCGGCAGGGCTGACTCGCTCGGCTGCTTTGCAAGAGAGTCTGGACAAGGCTGATGCCCTCTGCATCGCTGCCAAAGCAATGTTCTGCGTCGGACAAGCGGCCATGTTGGCGGTCGTAGAGACGAGTTCGCGGACGGGCAATGAGTGTGGTGCCTGTAGCCCGTGCCTCTTGTACGGTGTTGTAACCAGCCTGTCCTACCAGCAGGTCCACACCAGGCAGTAGTCTCAGCAAGGGCCAGGTTTTCGAAGGCACGACGAAGCGGACGTGGGCGTGGGCCTGGGCCTGCTCGCCACAGGCCTCGCTCATTGTCGATGCCAGTTTTTCCGCTTGTTGGATCTCGGGAGCCGTGCCGCATCCAACAACCACTACACTCGGCACGCCATCATCGGGTATGTCGAGTTCGCTGCGCGCCTGTGTTGGGCCCCAGAGTTCATCCGCATCTAGCAGGAGCCATGGGGCGGTCCGGGTGGCATGGGATAAATTCTCAAGTGGCGCGGTTTCTCCGGGCACGATGATGTGATCAAAAGACTGGGCTGCTTTGAGAACCTCGGGGCGATCTGCGTAGGCATCGCATAGGAATCGATGAATCAAGATACAGGGTATGCTAAGCCCGGACAGGATAGGCGGCAACTCGCCGGCCAGGCCACGCGGAAAGGTATCTACAAGCGCGCAAGCCCAGGTCTGCTTACTCACTTCTTGAGCGACGCGCAGGGCGACGGCATCGCGATCGGCAGCTGGATCGATGGCCACGATGGATACTCCCTGCGGAATCAGAGCAGCCGTGTTGACCTCCTCCGCCAGGGCCGAGTTTGTTAGCAAGACACAGGAAGTACCCGTTTGCGCGGCTCTACGAGCGAGCGCCAAGGCCCGTGTAAAGTGTCCCATGCCCCCACCGAGGGCATAAATAAGCCAGCTAGGAGACTGGTGTTTTTCTGTACAAAACACAGTCTCCTAGTTATTCGGGCTTGGAGAGCCCGTAAATGGGGCTCTGCCCCAAAATTCTAGGCATGTGGTGTATTTCACACAGCATTCCTAGCTGCCACCCATGTCCTGCTCGAAGTTCTCGTCGCCCGCGACTAGGAAGGCGCCATCCGCTTCCGTGAAGTCATTGTAGTCATCTGGGGTGTAGTTGTCGTAGGCGTCCGAACCCCAGTAGCCTTCTCCATAATAGCCATAGCCATGGTAGTAGTAGCCCCCATAAAAATACGGGTTGTTGCCGTGGTGGTGGTGTCTATCGTTGTCGTTGGTGTTTGTCTTATCGCGGCCACGGCGGTTGTTCTTCTTGTTGCAACTGACACAGGTCATGCCCCCTTTGCCCATGCAGGTGTGTTGTTGACAGACTATTCTTTGGCATCGCGAACAGGCGTTCACCGGCGGAAATTTGCAGGCGTGTGAGAACAAGAACCCTGCCTTCTCGCGACAGACCTCAGCGCCAGCAGCAGCCGTGCTCGGAACAGTAGTATCAGGAGCAGAAGTCATTTGCCGAGCCCCTCCTGAACCCGATAGAAAAGGCCGATACGCACAGGGAGCGCCAAGGTATCGAATCCTAGACAGGCCATCGCCAACGGTGACGCGCCATGCTTGGTCGAGTAGATGGTCTTGTCGCTACTGTCACGTAGGCTCACTTTGTCGCCTTTCACTTTCACCTTGTACAACTCTTTGCCCTCTGCATCTTTGATCTCAAAGCCGTAGTCGCGCTTCTTGATCTTGTAGACCAAGTTGTCATCGCCAGTCTTGAACTTGTAGTCGCCATCTTCTTGTGCTTGGAAGACAAACAAGGTCTCGGTCTGATCGGCGTTCTTGATTTTGTGTTTGCCGTCGCCAGTAATATACGCAAGCACGTTTCCGTCCGGGTCTTTGACCTTGACCTTGTTGTCCTTGCGCTTGATGCGAGCAAGCCTGGTTTCGCCCGCATCAACTAGTTTGGCTCCGTCATCTTTCCACTTCAGTGAGAATGCGACCTTGCCATCAGTATCCTTGAACTTGATCTTCTTGCCACTGCTCGACCCTGGGGATGTGGCTGGTGATGTGGCCAGGTCTTTGTCCGAAACGGTTTTGCTCTTTGATTCGCCAGCCGACTGCGATGGCTCAGTGCCGTTGTCTCTCTCTTTGTCTTTGTCCTTGCCACACGCCGACATGGTCAGCACCAGCATGGCGGCGAAGGCCATCAAGAAGAGGGAGCTAGTACTGCGAATTTGTCTGTTGTTGTTCGTGTTCATCACTGCCTCTGGATACCTACTATGCGGACTTCTGGCCCTTGTCGATGGTCTTGGCCAAGGTGAGCACTTGGTAGAGGCTGAGCATCATCATGGCGATGATGTTGGCCCCACTCGGGTCGGCGGCGGGCTCGCCAGGCACCTCAGCATCCCAATACTCAGGAGGCTCCACTTTTAAGGAGAGCGTGGGACCATTGGACTTCAGGCCGAGCACAACACATCCTGGCGGAATTTGAACGGCCCCCTTAGAGCCATCCACCACGTGCGAAAGCGCCGGGTAGCGATCTGGCTTTACCTTGAGTTGCACGACTATGGAGAGTTTAGCCTTGCGCTTGGTCTTGCTCTTGCGCTTGCCACTTGCGCTGTACTTGACGACGTGACGAACACGCATCCTGTCCAAGAAGCCGATTTGAAAGCTGGTTCCATCGAGAAAACGACCGCTGATCTTGAGCCAGGGATCAACGTAATAACGCTCGGTCGTACGCCCAAGCTCGTCTGTGCGATCGAGTTTTGCCCCGTCTTCCAGTTCACGAAGATCCAGGCTGATATCAATCAGCGCATCGGGATCATGTCAGCCTCGAGAGGTGGCAGCAGGCCTGCTACCAGCTCATAGCGGCGGTTTTCCACGTTGGAGGACTTATGACCACTGCGCACGAATAAGGCGACACCAAAGCCCACCAAGAAGATGAGTCCGATGATCGGTCCAGGTCCTCCCACGAACAGCGCAATGATTCCGACAACCAGAAACAGGACCGAAAGCCAGCCCCACAACCCCTGTTTACTCTCGGCCGTAGCGTCGAGTCCTCGAATCACCGTCATGTCAGCCAAGATCGCTTGGGGCGAATCTTTAGCTTGATAACAGCCTTCTCTCCGAAACTGCTGTGTGTCAATCGCCATAGAACCTCGGTAGTCTACCGCCATGGAGAGAGAGCGGTCAAACCTTGTGTATGCTTCTTTTGATCGGGTGCCTGCGCCCAAAGGAGCTTCGACCCATATTACCGCCTTCGCTCGCGCCCTGGGCCGGGCTTATGGCTCTTTGTCACTCATCACCATCGACTCCCCTGAAAATACAGCGCCCCGGACATGGACGGAGCCTGTTGCCCCTATCGACTACGGCGACAATGTAACGTTGTACGGCTTTCCGATTTCTGGCCCCAATCACATTGCACGCGCCCTCGATTTTCGCAGTCAGCTCGCCGATTGGTGGGGCGACCATTGTGCTGAGATCGCCCATGTACGGTCGATCTACGAAGGCTACCCACTGGCCAGGAACAAAGGGCGCCTGTGCAAGAAGCTCGTCTTTGAGGTCAATGGCGTGCCCTCGATCGAACTGAAATATCACTACCCAGCCTCAGCCAATGATCAGGAGCTCTCTCGAAAGCTCTACGCGCAAGAACAACTCTGCATTGAGGTCGCAGACCTGCTGATAACGCCGGCTGCGGTGACCGCACGCTACCTAATCGATCGAGGTGCAGATCCGGATCGAGTGTTGGTCATTCCCAATGGCGTCGACACCGAGATCTTCCACTATGCCCCACCACGCGCCTGGGAAGAGCGAAGCGTGCGCATGTTGTATACCGGCACGCTGACTTCTTGGCAGGGCATCTACCATGCGGTCGAAGCCCTGAGACTTTATCGGCGGGATGCGCCCGCCACCCTCACCGTCATTGGACCAGCTCGTTCCAAGCAGAGGCGCAAGTTTAACGACTACTGCCAGCAACAGGGCGTTGCCGACTATGTCGAATTGCTAGAGCCAGTGCCCCAAGATGCACTCTGCGACATCTACCATGCTCACGACGTCGCCATTGCGCCCTTGCCAGCCAACGACCGCAACACCGTACAGGGCTGTTGTCCGCTCAAAGTCATCGAAGCAATGGCCGTAGGGATTCCTCTTATTGCCAGCGACCTGCCCATCATTACCGATCTCGCCACCAACGGCGTTGAGGCACTTCTCGTCAAGCCAGGCTCGGCAAAGGCCATCAAGGATGCCATGCTCGAGCTACGCAATGACCCTGAATTGGGACCACGCCTCAGTCAAGCAGCCGTTGAGCGAGTCATGCGCGACTTCAGATGGCAAGACCAGTGCGATAAACTCGTAGCCGCGTATGATGAGCTACTGAGGTGTTGACGCTGCTGAGTGTTGAGAGCCTTTGTAATAAGAGCGACAACCACTGTGACGTGTCCGAACAGGGGGGCGTCGGTCGTGTGTAAACTCTAGCGGGATGCAGGGAGTTTTA
>JAESTW010000605.1 GCA_016763395.1 Kofleriaceae bacterium | reverse complement strand
GCTGCCGCCGCCGCTGCCTTGGCTGAACTGGCGAGAGCATCACGTTGTGCTTTTAGCTGTGGTCCGCGTTGGGCGGAGATTGTGCCCTTCGCTGCCAAAGGGGCAAGTCGTTGGTAGTCCGATTCTGCAAGCTGCGCTTGTACTTGTACTGCTGCTGCTGCTGCTTTGGCTTGGGCCGCGCGAAGACGAGCATCTTGAACATCTAGTCGGACAAGATTCTGGCCTTTCTCAACTTCATCTCCCTCCTGTACCAGCATCTCTTCGATACGTGCAGTGGTTTGCGGACCGAGATTTGCGGCACGAATCGGTTGCGCAGTTCCTGTTGCTCGGACAGGAACTTGAATAACTTCCGATGAAACAGTGAGCAGCGGAACCGTCGCAACACGTCTCTCTGTGGTATCGGATAGACCGATTTTTCCCTCTTTACTCTCACAAGACGAGGTCATCGGAACGATAGCAAGAGCGAACAGTAGCGAAGATAGAAATTGGCGTTTCATAGGTGTTTTTCTTGGTTTCGATTGGAACATTTAGGGTGCAGCCTCTCCCACAACGTGAATCAGTTTCGCTTGCGCGATACGCAGGTTTACGTGGGTGTCGATAAGCTCTAGCTGCGAGCGCCGAAGACGTGTTTCTGCGTTGAGAACTTCGGTAGAACTGGCGGAGCCAGCGGCCAGCAGGTCTCGGCGCGCACGATATCCGGCTTCAGCAGCAGCAACTCCCTCCTTGGCGGCGCTAATGGCCTGAAGGGCGGTTGTGTACTCGCTCAGAGCACTAACTGCCGCGATAGCAAGTCCATCCTCCAATGCGCGCAAGTCTGCTTCTGTCTTGGCGACATCAAATTCGGCTCTCTCACTTTCACGCTTGGAAGTGGTGTAATCGTTAGGGGACCAAGTGACAAGGAGGTTGATATCCCAGGCTGTGCTAAATTCATCTTGGAGTGGAATCACGCGGGTATTGGGATTGTTGTAGTTTACATTCCCCTGCAATAAGAGATGTGGCAGCCCCCCCGCTTGTTTTGACTTGACGAGTTTTTTCTGGCCACGGACAACAGCTCGCAAGGCTTTGACCTCTGGCCTCTGGGCCATTGCTTGCCTCAGCAATTCGTTCGACGAGCTTGGCACCCGTACGGAACCACTGTCGGCAAGGCCTTCGCCTAACACAAGTTCTGCGTCGCTTGGCAAATTTAGCATTCTTCTGAGTATGACGCCAGTGACTTGGACGCCTGCCTGCACTTGGGCAAGTCCCACTTTGGCTTGGGCAAGTTGTGCTCTGGCATCGGAGAGGTCGGGCTTAGAGGCGACTCCTGCACCTACCAGACTTTCTAGATCGACTACATATGCTTCGAGCAAACGCACACCATCCTGCGCGACTTGTTTTGCCGCCCGAGTTTGCGCGTGCCTATAATAGGCCTCTCGTGCCCGCAGAGCGACGGTTTCTTTCTCGACAAGTTCTTTGTATCTCGCCGCATTGGCGAAGGCTTGGGCTCCTCGGTAGCTAGGTAGAATGCTTAGGAATAGATCGCTTACAGGGACCGTTGCAGTAACGCCTGTGGCGTAGTGATTCAGAATCTGTGGAAAAGGATTGGGAAATGACATTCCACCAAAGTCCAAAGGTGGAGTAGCGACTTTTCCCAGTCGTGTGTAACGCATGGTTAGGTCGACTCTGGGATAGAAGGCACCTTTGGTATGGCGTGCGATGCTTTCCGCGTAGAGAGCGCTAGCGTGTTCTTTGTCAACTGATGGCGCGACTGTAACTGCCTTGGCGGCCACCGATTCAGCAGTCCATCCGCCGGCCACAGGAGCAAAGGAGTTTAAGATCGTCGGAACTTCTTCATTCGTCGTTGCTGGCACCGGTATTTTGAGCGAGTCCACCGAAGCGTTGGTGGCAGGAGAGTTGTACGGAGATGCGTCCGAGGCAGGATCCGGAGATTCTGATTGGGCGAAGCCATTCGTAGGACATGCCATCGCAATGGCACCCAGTGTGAGAACTTTACTGGCGATGAGTATGTGTTTCGTAAGCATCAATCGACACTCCCAAGGGTTTCAACAGCCGAATGACGAAGGCCTGAGACCAAAAACTCAAGTAGGCTGGGAACATGGTCTTGCAACGGTGTTGGCATGTCTCCAGCCACCCAGCGGAATATGGTCGCGTTAATCGCTCCCACTGCAAAATATGCGAGGTCTCGCGGATCACAGGCACGGACTTCGTTGCGCTCGATCCCGTCTGCGAAAAACTCGGAGAAGAATCCAATCCAGTTCAAGTAGTTTGTCCGGGTAATCACATCGGAGTCTTGATCTTGGACCCATTCGATACCGCCCCGCTGAGAAGCGAACATGATAAAGAAGTCCCGGTTCTCTTCCACAATTTCGAAGAGACGCCGGATGAGCCACTCAAAGTGCTCAAAGAAGCCAAGGGATGGCAAGGTTGGCCCCGTTCGCAAGGTCTCGAACTTGGTAGCGACAGTCTCTTGCAGCGCTGCGTAGATCTCATCTTTTCCTTTGAAATAGGTATAGAGAGAACTCGCCGAGTAGCCAGCTTCCCGAGCCAATTGCTCGATGGTCGTTCCGTGAAAGCCGTGGCGAGCAAAGGCCCGTGCTGCCGCTTCAATGATGGCTTCGCGGGCATTGGCCATTTCCCGCTCTTTTCGTTGGTTTTTTCCCATGTGTCTTCGACAATCCTGGTTCGAATCAGTACCCGCGTGGAGTGATTACCTGTGAGTGTTGACCGAATAACCATTCGGTGTCAATATCAAGCGTACAGACTCCCTCACTTTTTCACTACTTGCGCCAATATGGACCCATCGAATAAAGGCCGGCCTTCCTCAGACCGCATTCACCGACGCCAACTGAAGCGTCGTCAGGAAATGATCGATGCAGCGCTTGTACTGCTCAACACATCCAACCTTCAATCTCTCAACCTGAGCGAAGTGGCTGAAGCCGCTGATGTAAGTAAGTCGACACTCTATCAGTATTTTGGAACACGCCAGGCTTTTCTCGACGAGGTAGTCACAACTCATCTTGCTCCAAAACTCGTGGCGATTCAGAACTTGGTTAACAAGGCAACCAATGTTGAACAGATAGTTCCTGAAGTCATGCAAGCAGTACTGAGAACTCTTACGAGCGATCTAGATTGTTGGGGCACTGGGTATCTCTGCAGCGAACCTGTGAACCACTATCTTCAACAAGCGATACAAATACTTGAGACTGAACTTCTTCATCTTGAAGTCCCATTTGCCAACCAACTTGCTGTGATGAGTTGTACTTGGGCGTATGGACTCGCTTTCACAAGCCAGTTGATTGATGTTCCAATCATAAAACGAGCTGCTATCGAGATACAGGTTCAAGAAGCAGGAGCGCTTTTGCTTGCCGGTCACCAAAAGCTTTCACCTCTCTTGTAACGGCGAATGTGAGTCACTCGGAATTCAGCGCATTCGCTCAGTTATGATGATTAACCTCAATCAAGAGTGACGAAGAAAAGACGGCGCTATTTGTCGCCCAAGGCTTCGTCGCCATCTTGAGTTGCCAAGAGCCGCTCGATGCTCAGGTCCATTTGACTTTCGATCATGCGCACGATGCTCTCGAACTGCTGATCGTTGATACTCAGACGCTCTCGCAAGTGTGTCCGGGTTTTGTTGCCAAGGTTTTCTCGGGCTTTGGCGATCCAGCGCGCAGAGGTCGCTCTATGCACTTGGTACACGGTTGCGATTTGATCGACAGTAGCGCCGAAGACGATGGATTGCCTGAGTAGGCTTCGTTCTCGGGGCTCTAACTCATCGACAGCAGACTCGAAGGACGTTTTGAATTCGCCATGATACAGCCGACGCTGATACGCTAAGTCTGGGGCCATGTCAGTCGATGGCAAGGCAGCTTCGAGTTCATCGCTG
>JAESTW010000604.1 GCA_016763395.1 Kofleriaceae bacterium | reverse complement strand
AGGCATCATCAAATCACAAATGATAACATCGTAGCCGTCAAAGGATTCCAACATTTCTAGCGCGTCGGCACCAGAGCTGGCGATTTTGATGTCATGTTGTTTTTTGAACATGCGCTGATACATGTTGAGAAGTCGTGTGTCGTCGTCAATGCACAGTACGTGGCGCCGCCTTAGCTCCCCGCTCGGCACCGGAGCAGCAGCTTGCATCACCGCAGCTCCACCCTTGAATCTTGGTAAGAATACTTTGATGCGAGTCCCCTTGCCCAGTTCGCTCTCGATGCGAATCCTACCACCGTGCTCCTCGATTATGCTCTTGCACAAGCTGAGCCCAAGGCCCGTCCCCTGTCCTACTTCTTTGGTCGTGTAAAAGGGCTCAAATACCCGATCTAGAGCCTCACAGGAAATCCCCTCTCCATTGTCCGTGACCACCACAACCACTTCATCTCCGTGACTAGCAGTGGACAAATCGATGGTGCCTCCGTGATCCGGAAGAGCCTGTGCCGCGTTCTTGATCAAGTTGATAAACACCTGAAGCAGTCGTCCGGGCATGCCTCGAACCTTCTCTGCGGCGCCATAGGAGCGGGTAAAAGCAGCAGTTAGCTCGGTTTCGTTTCCCAAGATTCGCACCGCATGGTCGAGCACTGCTTCAATGTCCAAAGGCTCTATCAGGTCCTGCTTCCCACGCCCAAAGGTCTTCAGCTCCCGAACAATTCTAGCGATGTGTTCAACGCCTTCAATGCTCTCTTGCACGACCTCGGCCCCGGAGTCGCTCAGTCCGCCCGGTTCCAATAATTCTCGCAAGTTCGCCAATACATAGGCACAGGGGTTGTTTGATTTCGTGGGCAACCGTGGCGGCAAGTCGCCCCACAACTGCGAGTCTTTCCTGATGGCCGAGTTTGTGTTTGGTCTCTTGCAGGCTTGCAACCAGCACCTCGAGTTCGTCAGTCTTAGAGCGCAAGGTGGTATTGGCGCGGTCTAGGTCGAAGGTGCGGGCGACCACTCGCTCCTCGAGATCTGCGTTGAGAGCTTTGAGATCGCAATACAGTCGACGATTCTCACTGGCCGCCACATCGAGTTTGCGTCTCTGCGCCTCTTCGCGCCTTCGTCCACGCCACGACGAAACCATGTTGCGAGCTTTTTGACGAATCTCCGCCTCGGTGAATGGCTTGTTCAGATAGTCCCAGTGATCTTCGTGGTTGGGCAGGAAGAGTTGGTTGATGTCGTCAATGGAACTATCCTGATATGCGGTCACTACCGTGCATAGAATGTCTGCATCGATCAAACGAATTCTTCGTATGGTCTCAATACCATCGATGCCACCGGGCATTTTCATATCAAAAAATGCCGCCGCGATTCGCCGCCCCTCTTCCTTCTCCTTCTCGACGATTTCTACAGCGCTCTCTCCAGTACACGCGACCAAAATCCGATACTCACTCGCTCGGCCCGGATCTGCCTTTGCCAGTCGCGAACTTCTTGAACTTCGAATGACCGCAGGCTGCTGGGGTCCTATCTCCACATTGCTCGCCGCCATGCCCAAGTAAAACTGGTAGGTATCCAAGATTGGCTTTTCGTCATCGACAATCAGAATTGAATTACTAGTGGGCATACTGCACCCCATGTTCCATATCTACCGGTCTCGCAGCAACGAGGGGAATCTGTACCAAAAAGGTAGTACCAACCCCAATCTCGGTGTCCTCAACCACGATCGAGCCCGACACGTGCATCAGCAATCGACGCACGATACTCAGGCCCAAACCGGTTCCGTTTTCTGCACTGCGAGTAGTAAAGCTCGCACCAAAAATAAGTGATTGGTGTTCCGGTAGTATCCCACCACCAGAATCCCGAATCCGTACACTTACAATCTCGTTGTCGACGTCGGCAATCACATGAATTTCGCCGCCAGCGCGCCCAGATTTTTCTTCGATGGCCAGCATTGCGTTGCGCAGCAAGTTGGTCCAAACCTGAATCATCTGGCCCCAGTCGCCAGTAATGCGAATCGCCGTCGATAGCGTTTCGTGAATTACAATGTTGCGTTTGCGCGCCGAATCCCGGGTGATTTCAATTGCCTCTGAGAGTGTTTCGGCAACCGAGAGTGAAATGCTGTCACTTTGGTGTCGCGACAAATGGCGCATGCCGTCGACAATTCGAGTGATGCGGTCCACCTCTCGCAACAAAAATCCGACATCTCCCTTGCGTGTTTTTCGACTTGCTTCCAGGAGCCCGGCGGCGCCGGTGAGCACCTCCAGATCCTCTTCGACCAAGGGCCGGGATTTCCCCGACTCGTCATCGACTGCCTCCACAAGCGAAGCCATCAGTCCGTCCACGCCCTCCTGCCCGTAGCTCTCTGTCCAGCCATCGCAAATGTCGACCACTGCCTGTAGGTTTTCGATATCCGCTTCGTCTTTTTCTAGCTTGGTGAGTCGTCCGCGAATACCGGTCAGGGGATTGAGTATTTCGTGAGCGGTTCGCCCAGCCATCTCACCCACGGCCACAAATCGAATGGATTCCATCAGCTCTGCGCGCGCAATGCTCAGCTCTGCGTCTCGGTCCTGCACACATTGCAACATTCGGTTGAAGGCTTCGACCAGCGCACGAATCTCAGTCGATCCCTGAAGCTCTGCGCGGGTGGAATAGTTCTGATCTTCGGAAACACGGCGGGCCACGCTGGCCAGCGCCTCGATTGGAAATGAGATCTTGCGCTGCAGCTTTGCACACAAAAAGAGAGCAAAGGCTGCGGCTGCGGTGCCGACGACGGCAAGAATAGCAAAAAATCGCGTATATTGGCCATGTAGAGTGGTGGTATCGACCTCGATGACCACCGTGCCCATGCGCTCTCCATCGAGCATAATTGGCGCGTAGAGACGAAAGAGATCGTCATCAAAGCGGTGTCCGCCGGGTCGATGTGGCGGCGGTGGCGTCTGCGAATCACCCTGCCAAAAAGAAGCAAAGAGCTCTCCATCGACATGGTAAATATGCGCAGCACTGACATCGGAGGCGGACGCCAGAGCGGCGAGCGTTTGCTCTGAGGCGGAGGCATCACCAAATGCAATCGCCGCAGCGCTGTTATCGGCGACCACAGCAGCCAGAGCCGAGGTCTTGTCGATAAGGCCATCGCGAAATACCACCCGGCTGTAGACAATCATGCCCACGCTGGTGAGCAGCAGCGCAGCAGTTACCGATGCCATCGTCAAGACGATCAAATTGTGTCGAATCGTCCTGGCGCCCGACATTAGCTGCCCATCCTACAAGTTTTGACCGACCGATCTCCGATCTCTCCACCCTCAGAACTTATCCAACACAGCACTAGTCGACAATCTCCGCGAGTTTGAGCAACTGAGATCGCAGGTGCAAATGTGCCGCGTGAGTCGCGTCCATACTGATCTTGAACCGATATCTACCACGATCTTGGAACAGTTCTATGACCCCACCCCGTTTTGTGAATCCGACCACGTCACTGACGGTGAGAACATTGCCCTGCTTAGCGGCTTTCAGGTACTGGGATTCGAGCACGCCTCGCGAGACTACCAACACGTGGCAGGCTTTGACCCGACCAACGCTTGAGACTTTTTCTGTGCGAATCAATCGACCGCGAACCGTTTTTCCGGCCAATTGCTCCAGCCCTGTATTGCGATCTCTACCGACAAAACACAAGCGCAGTGGAGTGTTTGCGGACGCCAACTCATCGGGCCAGTCGACAAACTTCATAAAGTTGTACACAAACGCAGCCTTGAGCTTTTTGGCGCGATCGGCCCGAGCGGCCGTTGGACTCGACAGCGATATCCCGATCGAGATCAGGAGCGTGAGCAAAACCGGACGAGTCATCGGATCCACTGCAATCCCGCGGAAATGGACCACCTGCGTTGAAGCTGTGGACCATGAAAGGATTGTACAAGGGGAAGCTTTGCCTCGACCGCAAGGTGGGTATGCCCCAAGAGTTCTGATGCGAGTAAGAAGCTCGCTCCAGCAGCGCCGCT
>JAESTW010000603.1 GCA_016763395.1 Kofleriaceae bacterium | reverse complement strand
GTAAATAAAACGATGGATACAGGGACCAAGTGTGTGCGGACGACTCTCTCGAAGCGGAAGGCGACAAACAGGCTGCTGCGTTCCGTTCTCATGACAGCCCTGATTAGCGCGTGCGCTACCGCCGGCGAAGCTCCGAAGAATCGCTACGTTGTGGAGCGAGGCGCAAACGCCTTGAGCTTCGTGCAAGGGAGCATTGGCTTCGCTGGCTTCGAATCTGCCGAAATCCGACAAATTGCAATGACGTATCCTCTAAAGAATGCGTCGGAAGTTCCCCCGATATCGCTAACAGCGGCTGATGGTACCGGACTGGCTATAGAGAGCCTCTCTGCGCGAATTATCATCGAAGGCCCACTCGCCTTTACTGAGCTGCATTTGCGGTTTCGAAATCCGCGATCACAGGAGACGGAAGGCCGGTTTCAGATCACACTTCCAGACGGAGCCTCGGTCTCTCGACTTTCGATGCGAATAGAAGATGGCTGGCACGAGGCCGAAATTGTCGAGAAGATGGCCGCACGCCGGGCCTACGAGGATTTTTTGCATAAGAAACAGGATCCGATGCTTCTGGAGAAGGAGGCTGGAAATCGATTTCAGGCGCGAATTTTCCCCATTCCCGCCAGCGGCCACAAAGATGTGATTCTGTCGTTTTTACATGAGCTGCCCAAAACGGGTGTTTACAGGCTTCCTCTCTTGGGGCTGCCGACGATTGGGGTGTTGAAGGTAGAGGCCAAAGTGGCGATTTCATCTGGGCCCGGGGGGACCCGGTATCGTTCCACGACGATGCGGAGTGACGCTACCAAACCCAAAGCAGATTTTACGCTAACCGGTACTTCGGGCCATAGTGGGCTTCGCTATAAAAACTCTGCTGTTGTCCGAGTGGCTCCAAAGCTTCCAGAGCGGATAGAAACGCCAAAGGGAATGACGATTCTCTTTGATACTAGCGCGTCACGTGCACCAGTATTTGCTCAACAAGTCGCCAGACTTGGGACACTATTGAGCGCGATCGCGAGTGAACACGGCGATCGAATGCCGATCACGGTAGCAGCGTTTGACCAGGAGGTAATGCCCGTATACGACGGCACAGTCGGCGGGTTTGGTGACGCTGAGATGCGGACCCTGCTCGCGCGTCGACCGCTCGGTGCGTCCAATGTCGAGGTTGCCTTGCAGTGGGCTGGGAAGCAAATGGGAAACGACAGAGTTCTTCTGATTGGCGATGCTGTGAGCACTGCTGGGGACTCCAAGATCGGGCAGCACGCGAAATCCCTTCCTGAACACATCCGCAGAATTGACGTGTTATTGGTTGGTGGCGTACGAAACCGTGAAGCAGCGGAACGTTTGGTACGAAAGACTAGGGCTCGTGATGGCGCCGTATTACACGCCGAGTTGAGTGACGACGAAATCGCCAGGAGATTGGGGCTCGCGACATCGTCGGTTGATTTGCACGTTGTGGGGGCCAGCTGGACCTGGCCAGCTCAGGTGGATGGCATGCAAGCGGGGGATGAAGTTGTTGTGTATGCGGGATTTTCTGAGGGGACCATGGCTCCGGCAGTGTTGGAGGTCGTGGTGGGTGGCGCCGAAGCGATGGTCTCCATTTCGACACAAATGGCGTCCGCACCACTCCTGGAGCGGTCTGTTGCACAAGCGCAGATTGCCCGGCTGCAAAGTGACTATGAGGAGATAGCGGATAGCAAAAGAAAAACAGTGCTTCGGTCTAAAATCGTGGCTCTATCTACAAAGCATAGGGTTCTCTCGGAGCATACGGCACTACTGGTACTAGAATCGGAGGCAGACTATGCTCGGTTTGGAATCGACCGAAGCGCGCTGACGGATGTGATTCGGATTGGGCCTTCGGGGTTTGTCGCAGAGCAAAAACGACGCCAGGTGACGGTAAAAATACGAGGAGAAGCTCTGGTAGAGCCCGAGCTGGCCCCCCGTGCCGATGACCGGGAACGTGCCCCTACCTCAGAAGATATCGTACCAGTGAATTCTAGGCCGCGCATCGACACCACGACTACGTCACAAGACGTGGTGCTCGATCGGAGCTTTCTCGATAATCTTCCCACACCTGGAAGAAGCTTTGAATCTGTGCTTACGAGCGCAGCGGGAGCACAGGATGGTATTGGCGTTTCATTTTCCGGGAGTTCTTCTCTCCAAAGTCAGTATTTTGTCGACGGCGTGAATACTACGGGGCTGGCGTCCGGCACAGTTGGTTCACCTATCGGAAGTGAATTCACCAGCGAGTTTGGGAGAAATCGATGGCCGCTTCCGTCTACAGGACTCATTTTCTCTCATGGTCGCATCAATGACTATGCACCTGGTAGCTCGGGGAGTGGATGGGAAGAAAACAGGGTACCCAAACTCGTCAAAGTATCGGCCCTTGTCGGCAAAATGGATGTGATTCACAAACTTCTCGCGACCGGAAACTCCGAAGCTGCGATTCGCCGATCGCTTCGGTGGCGCAATGATGAACCGGGAAATGTCCTGGCGCTTGTAGCCCTAGGAGAATCTCTGGAGCTAGCAGGCGTCGATGCGTTGGCGGCCCGGACGTATGGATCGATCATCGATCTCTTTCCCGGACGCGCCGATATGCGCCGATTCGCCAGCGCTCGTCTCGCCCGATTGCAGGACGGTGGTCTCGCGCTCAGTATCGACAGTTTGCGAAAGGCCCTGGAGCAGCGTCCTGATCATTTGACGGTATATCGGCTGTTGGCGATTTCTTTGTTGCGATCAGAGGATTACTCGGGAGCGTTCGACGCGCTAGAAAAGGGGTTGTCTCGGAAATATCCCGATGGGCGATTCTTGGGCGGCATGCGAGTGTTGCGTGAAGATATCGGTATCATCGCAGCGGCTTGGATCGCGCAAAAACCGGAGATAGAAAAGGAAGTACGCACACGTCTCAAAGCACTTGGTAGCGAGGTTGCCGCTTCGAAGTCTCTCCGCTTTGTTCTAAATTGGGAGACGGATGCCAATGACGTTGATTTGCACGTCATCGATAGCAACGGTGGCCATGCGTTCTATGGGAATAAAACTCTCGCTTCTGGAGGGGAACTCTTTGCTGATGTCACGACGGGCTACGGCCCCGAGTGTTTTGCTGTGTCCGGGAAGTCGGTAACATATCCGTACAACCTACAGGTCCACTATTATTCTCGAGGTCCCATGGGGTATGGCATGGGGCAGGTAGAGATTATGCATCATGATGGCAAAGGCCACGTGGAGGTCGAGTCGCGCCCTTTTGTCGCAATGAAGGACAAAGCAATGGTCGACCTCGGATTCGTCGAAAAACTAAACGAATAGAAAGCACGTTGCCTGTAGTTGTCCGGATGCCATGGGTAGGGCGTGGTACCGAGGAGGTCTCCGGCCAGGAAAGCTCAAGCCCATCGCCATGCGGGCTGGTCGAGAAGGCCCTGGCCAACGACTCGAGTTTGCCCGAAGTGTTTCTCAAGCTGAATCGAGTTGCATGATTCGTTCTTCTTCAACTCGGAGATCAGGCACTCCGAATGGGAAATCACCCAGACTTGCGTATTCTGACTCGCCTGTACAATAAGCCGAGCAAGAGCGGGCAAGAGCTCTGGGTGAAGACTGGTTTCGGGTTCATTGAGAACCATCATCGGAGGTGGCCGGGGAGTGAGTAGCGCCGCAATCCAAAGAAGGTAGCGGAGAGTACCGTCGGACAACTCCGGCCCGGACAGCGGGCGCAGAAGCCCCTCTTGGCTCAGCTGCACCGTGAAGCGGCCGTCAGCACTCACTAGCACTGCCAACGTTGCTCCCGGAAAGGCATCGGCAACCGACGAAGCGAGAGCCTCCGCATCTCCGACTTCGTGGATCGTCTGCAGAGCTGCCGCCAAATCACCGCCATCATGGTGGAGAACCGGAGTACGAGTGCCCACCTGCGGTTGCCTCGCCGGAGCATCCCGGTCTGTCCGAAATTGATCGTAGAAGCGCCAGCCGCGAATCATGTCTCGAAGTTGAGAGACTCCAGGTGCCGCAGCGGACACTGCCGGCGTGCCGAGAATGCTATCGAAACTCTCGACGTGCATATTGGTGACCTCCCATTTGCGTCCGGTTCGCTGCTTAACGACCGAAGCCTTTCGCTCTACCAGTGCGCTCGAAGGATGATGGCTTCCACCCGCCCAAATACACTCATGCTTGATTTCGGGATCTAGGTCGAACACCGAGTATCCTCCTCCTGGCTCGGCCGGTGGTAAGCCCAGAGAAATAGAGCACCCAAAATCATCCCCAATGAATCCCAGCCCCATCCGCTTAACAGTGCCGCTTTCTGTGCCCCGCACTGCGACTTCTCCTAGCTCCATCTCGCGCGAAATTCGTTCAGGCCCAGCCCAAAATGTTGATTGTAGACCGCCCTCTCGCGCCAGCGCCCCAGTTACCCC
>JAESTW010000602.1 GCA_016763395.1 Kofleriaceae bacterium | reverse complement strand
TCTTTGTCTTCTACCAACACGATGTGGGCTTCGGCGTCAATAGAGAGTGTCCCGACTACCAGCACTTCGCTGCTCTCGGCGGCCCGTGAGTTTTCGCTTCTGCGCAATACCGCTTGCACTCGGAGCATGAGTTCGCGGACTGAGAATGGCTTGACAACGTAGTCGTCCGCGCCAACTTCAAAGCCGACAACACGGTCGATTTCCTCCCCCTTTGCGGTTAGCATGACAATGGGGATTGCCTGAGTAGTTTCATTCGCCCGAATTGTCCGACATATCTCTTTACCGGACATATCTGGCAACATGAGGTCGAGGAGAATGAGATCTGGAAGCGGCTGCGTCTGCGCTGCCAGTAGAGCTTCCGCACCGTTGGCAGCGGTACGAGTTGCGTAGCCCTGCTTTCTCAAATTGTAGTCGAGAGTGACGACGAGGTCTGGCTCGTCGTCGACAATGAGGACTAGTGCTTTCGTTGAATGTTGATCTGACACCCTAGCTCGCTTTCTCGCTTCCTGATAACTATACGATAGTCTCAGAAGGCGAGATTGCAATTGTTACAGCTTTGTAACAAATCGAGTGTTTTTACATACCGGTGCAGATGGTCTGTGCGCCACAAGGTTTTCGCTATACGCCATCTTACCTGCTGCGATGGAAGCTTCGAAGGCCACCTTGTCTCCAGCCAGGAAGGGGGTAAATTTCGTTGCGCAGTCGGCTTCATCAACCAGCCCGCCAAAGAAGGAATACTCTTGTAAAAACTTACCTCGTCCAAGTGGATGGCTGCGACCATCGGGCGCGGCGCCGAGCTAGCAGTCCGTGAGCCTATGTGATGCAGGTTGTATCGACTTCGATGTCGCAGCCAGGCACATTGGTAGGTGTGAATACTACTAAGGATATGGCTGCGAACTATTCCAGTCTCCGAATGATTCGGGTTGGCTGGAGTTTTGTGTTCTTGGTACTTATCGTCTCCTGTGCATCACCACAGAGTCCACCGTTTGAGCTGTATCGCGGGGATGCTGTCAAGGTACGGACGCTAAGGTACACTCACGGAAGCTCCGGTTTTGATGGTTTTTTTTCAAGCAAGCTGAGGCAGGTAGGACTTCGCTACCCCGATCCGGCGGCGGAAATAATTAGCTCGCCGATAGGTCTGACAACTCGAGACGGAACCGGGCTAGTGCTGAAAAACCTCGATGTACACGTCCGGGTTGATGGCCCACTGGCGTTTACGGAGTTGCGGATGCAGTTTCACAACCCGCGCTCCTGGGAAGTAGAGGGCCGGTTTCAAATCACTCTGCCTGTTGGTGCTACGGTATCAAGTTTGTCGATGAAGACCGACAATCGCTGGCACAGTGCTGAGATGGTGGAAAAGGCCGCCGCCCGACAGTCCTACGAAGATTTCTTGCACAAGAAACAAGACCCGATGCTGTTGGAGAAGGAAGCAGCCAACCAATTTCGAGCACGAATTTACCCAATTGCCGCAAACGGATACAAGGAGGTCAAGCTGAGCTTTGCTAGCGAGATACCGGACACAGGCAACTACCGGCTTCCTCTATTGGGACTTCCTCGTCTTGAACTACTTACGATTCTCAGCGAGGTCGCACTGGGCAATAGTACTGAAGGCGGAAGTCGCTATCGCCAGGAGCGAATCTCGCGGACGAAGGAACGTCCTTTGGCAGACTACGTTTTGGCGGCCCAAGAGGGCAGGGCCGGTATTGTTTACAAGAGTGCAGCAGTCGCGAGAATCTTTCCAGCGATTCAAACTGTGTCCGATGTTCCGAAGGACTTCTGCATCCTCTTTGACACGAGTGCATCTCGGGCGCCTGGATACGCTGCCTATGTGGACAAGCTCACTTCGGTAGTGTCAGAGATCGCTGTGAGATACGGACAAGATTTGCCAATTGTAGTGGCAGCCTATGATCAGCAGGTAGGATTGGTTTTTGAGGGGCCTGCGGGCGATTATGGAGACGCGCAGGCTCGTGCGTTGCTGGCTAGACGTCCTCTGGGGGCGTCTAACTTGGAAGCGGCACTGCTGTGGACTGGCAGACAAGAAAGCACGACGAGAGTTCTCTTGATCGGGGATATGATGAACACGGCCGGGGGGGACAAATTGGCTTCTTACGCGGCAGCGCTTCCGCCTTTGGTTGCGCGAATCGATGTTCTTCTCGTGGGTGGAATTCAAGACCGAGAAGCTGCGCTTCGAATCGTTGGTGGTGCCAGAAAGGTACATGGGCTTGTGTTGTCCGATGAAGAAATCGCTAGTGAAATCGTCCGGCGCATAGGCGCGCGTGTGGAGTCGTTTGATATCCAGGTTGCAGGAGCAGAATGGGTATGGCCGCAGCAACTCGCAGGGGTGCAGGAAGGAGACTCATTTGTACTCTATGCGAAGTTTCCGGATGATGAGTCGCCCGATACTCTGGATGTGAATCTTAGTGGGGTCGGTGGAGTCGGTGGAGTGAAGACGATACCCTTGCGTCCGAGTCGGAATGTTTCTGTGCAGCGGTCACTCGCTCAGGCAAAAATGCTCCGGCTCGAAGGGCAATACCAGGAGGCTGATGCCGGACCAAGAAAGGCCGCGCTTCGGGACACGATTGTAGCCGAGTCGATTGAACATAGTGTATTGTCCGAGCATACGGCATTCCTAGTGATGGAGGATATGCAAGAACCTGCTCGGGTTGAAGAAGGTCGCAATACGAATGTCTCTGTACCAATGGGGGCCTTTGAAGGTGGTGAGGCTCTACCTAGTAGGGAGGGTCAATCGTCCGACCTGGGAGTTTCCTTCTCGGGCACTTCATCGCTAGAAAGGCAGTATGTTGTCGATGGAATCTCTTATACCGGGCTGGTTGGAAAAACTACTGTGTCGTATTTCGCTGGCGATCCGCCCTTGAGCTCAGTTCCACTCTTTCCCAATGGCATGGATTTTTCTTGTGGGCGCATCAATCGCTATTCGGCGACGAGTAGATTCAATAGCTATCTTTCCTACAAAGAGCAAAACGTTGGTCCTGTCCGGGATCCAAAAGTAGGCAACGCCATCGCAGTGACTGGAAAACTGGCGGAAGTTCACCGAAGCCTGTCGCGGGGAGACGTTGAAGACGCGGTGACAATTTCTATGGGTTGGATGCGTTCTGATACCGCGAGTGTTTTGGCTCTAGTCGCTTTAGGAGAATCGCTGGAGGCAGCTGGTGTGCCTAGGCTGGCGGCGAGGGCCTATGGATCGATCATCGACCTATTCCCATCACGAGCCGATTTACGGCGATTTGCGGCATCGAGGCTCGCGCGTTTGCCCGGTGATGGTGTTGCCTTGGCAGTCGATAGTTTGCGCAAGGCTGTGGCGCAACGTCCCGATCATCTGACAGGGCACAGGCTCTTGGCCTTCGCCTTGGTTCGTGCCGGCAACTTGCCGCAAGCTTTTGCTGCTCTGGAAACCGGACTGACTCAGAAGTATCCCAGTGGGAGATTTGTTGGAGGTAAAACGGTATTGCGAGAGGACATTGGTATTGTCGCGAGTGCGTGGATTCATCATGATGCCAGTGTGGAAAAACGAGTGATGGCGCGGCTCAACGCAGTACACGCTCACGTGGCAAGCGAGCCGTCTTTGCGTTTTGTTCTCAACTGGGAGACCGATACCAACGATGTTGACTTGCATGTTCG
>JAESTW010000601.1 GCA_016763395.1 Kofleriaceae bacterium | reverse complement strand
CGTCCTTTAGAGGTGATTGACGAGTTTAAAGCCATGGTTGAAGCCATGCATAAAGAGGGCATCGAAGTCTATGTCGACGTCGTCTACAATCACACCGGCGAAGGCGGACTGTGGCGAGAGCAAATCCAACAAGACGACACCAACCTCGACCCAGGCACCAACGGAAGCCTAGTGAACTTCGATCCCAAAGAGGTAGCCAGCCTCTACTCCTTCCGCGGGCTTGACAACCAGGGTTACTACGCACTTTCCCCGGACGGACAGACCTACTGGAACAACACCGGTGTCGGCAATCAAACTCGTCCGAACAACCGTCCGATGCGGCGCCTTATCATGGACTCACTTCGCTTCTATGTCGACGAATTGCACGTAGATGGCTTTCGCTTTGACTTGGCTCCCATTTTGGGCGAGCGCGATCTCGACTACAACAATTGGGACGACCCGGACAACACGGTCTTGCAAGACATTATGGACGACCCAATCTTGAAGCGCTACAACACGCGCATCATTGCAGAGCCTTGGTCGGCCGGCGGTAACTACGGCGTTAAACTCGGCGCCTTCCCGCTTGCCAGTGGCGAAGCAGGGACAAGCGGCAACGGTTGGCACGAGTGGAACGCCAACTTCAGAGACTGGTGGCGCAACTTTATCAATGACGACGAGTGGAAGCTAAACTCCAAAGAAGGCCCGGCGGACATGGGCTTCGCGATGACCGGCTCTTACGATTTCTTCTCATGGAATCAGCGACGCCCGTATCACTCCATCAACTTCGTAACCGCCCACGATGGCTTCACGATGTACGACCTGGTTTCGTACAGTGCTAAGCAAAACTCTTGCGGGCCGCTCAATCCGGTTTGCTGTGACGCGCCCAATTCTCCCTTTTGCGACCGACAGAGCGGTGAGAGCAATAACCGCTCCCGAGACTGGGGCCAGGACAACGAGGCTCTCAAGCGGCAGCTCATGCGAAACCTCTTTGTTGGCATGTTGATCTCTCACGGGACCCCGATGTTGCTTGGAGGCGATGAGTGGATTCGCACACAACTGGGCAACAACAACGCGTATTCAACTGGCGCGGACAACCAATTCAACTGGTTTGACTGGGGTTCTTGGCAGGCGAATAACGAAAAGCATCGCATGCACGACTTCGTCAGAAAGATGATCGCGCTGCGCAAAGAGCTCGGCCACGCTTTCACCCCGACGAACTACGGCGAGAGCGCTCCCTTCTCCTGGAAAAATGCTGGTAACGCTGAGCCGGTCGATTGGAACAGCCGACACCTGATGATGCACTATTACGACAAGAGTGCGGGTGCAGAGGTGGCGATTCTCATCAACATGGAGTCTACTCCTGTCGACTTTACACTGCCGGAGCAACGAGAATGGAAACGAGCCCTGGACACGCAGGCGTACTTCGACGAAGCCGGATTTATCCAAGAACAAGATCCCAAAGTGAACTACAACATTCAGAACGAGCGTGTTGTGATTCCCGAGGCAAGCTACCAAGTGACGCCTCGATCGATTGTAATTCTTATCAGCGAGTAGACTCATGAAAACGCTAGGGGTGCGGGGAGAAAGAAAAGAACAGATTCTGGGTTCGAGGCGCTCGTTTGGCAAGGCGAGAAAAAGGGCGCTGGGCTGGCCCAGTAACCGAATGAACAACGAAGAGCGAAGCGCCAAATGAGATGGATCGGGCTTAGAATGTCGTCTTTTGTTTTTCCCCGTACCCTTATTGTCGCCGGACTGCTAGCCAGCCTATGCGTATCTAGCCGCGCCTATGCTGACCAAGACGAGAGTCGTTTTGAAGCAGCTGGGTATTTTCGAGTGATGACCCGACCGGACTTCCAAGGTGGAAACTCCAAGCTCGGGTACAGCAACTTGTACGGACGTCTTCTCAACGAAGGCCCATATGCAGCGCTTGAAATGCGCTTGCATCTCTTGGCCGAGGACAGCGCAGCACAGACGCCGTGGACTCGCGTACACGCCAAGATCGAAGGCGGCTCAATTGCCAACGTCGATTCGTCCCGTGGAAACTTGGGAGAGTTCCGGCTCTCGCAACTCTACGCGCAAGCGGGCAATGTGCTGCTCAAAGACACGGTCTGGCAACTCGGCACCCTAGATACCTACTTTGGTGATTTGGGCCTCTACGACGCAAGACTCGCTCAGATTTTTGTCGATACCGTTGGCCTGTCCGCACGTTACCGGGGCGAATCAGTGGAGCTCTTGCTCGGCGTCGGCGATGCGGGCTTTGCCCTCAAAGGGGACCGCTATAACTCCGTGCTCACAGCCGGCGGAACTGCGCGTTTGCGACTCGGGAACCACTTGCAGCTCGGACTCGGCGCGCAGGTCTTTTGGGAATCGAAGGTGGAAGGCAATCGCTTCGCGCCTCACGATACTCCAGACATCGCCTACGAAGATTTTGTCCGGAGCGAAGTGGTACAGCGTTTCGTTGAAGTCAATCCCGGCATGGAACTCTTCTTCCCGCGTCCAGAATCTACTTCTGCAAGCTCTGCCAAGCTCGTCGCCTACGTCGGCTTTGGAGATCTGGGCCCACTTCAGTGGAACAGCTTTTATGCCAACTTCATCAAAAAGCACCCTGAGGGTTTTACCACCGAGACCTTTGGCGGTGAATCCTACGACATCTACCTAAAGAATTTCACCGACGAGAGATATGAAATCAATGTCGGTAACGAGGCACAACTCTCGATCATTCCAAACCGTTTGGACATGGCTTGGGCAGTCTTGGTCGGACGCCACTGGAACCGGGACAACAACATCCTGGCCGGGGAGGACAATCGCAGCTTCTTCTCCACCGTTTTGCGACTGCAATACTATGTCACTCCAGAGCTGCACCTGCTGGTAGAAAACTCCTTGGCCAGAGAGAAGTCCAAGAAGGGCAATCTCTTCCGCAACCACGTTGACTCGGTGTTTCAAAGCACGGACGGTATCTCGGACGCGCGTGGTCTGGAGTTTGGCGATTCCAACACTCGCGATACTTGGCAGGGCAAAATCGGCTGGGTTCTGAGTCCATTGGGCTCGGGAATCTACACTCGCCCTTCTCTGCGTTTGCTCTACGGCGTTCAACACTCGACGCAAACCAACGCATTTGGCAACAGCTTTGTCGAGACGCTGGATGACTTCAGTACCTTCGAGAGCAAGGAGCAACACCTCCACCACGTTCTCGCACTTGAGGCAGAAGCATGGTTTTAAGATCAACACAGGTTCTATTCCTTTCTCTTTTCTCGCTCTTGCTGGCGAGCTGCCTAACTCGGGGAGCTCCGGTTCGGACAAATACGCCGCAGGAGTTATTCGTGGTCTTTGTCCACGATGGGGATGAGAATCCGCCAGCCGAGTTTCGGGAGCGGGTTGAAGAAGAGCTGAGTGGACGTGGGTTTACTGTCCGAGTTAGCTCAAAAATTAAGCCCGAAGATCGACTGGGTTGGTCCCTACAGCTTTCTCGACTAAAAAGTGAAGCTGGCGGCAGGCAACTGTTGATGATCCACACTTCGAGTAAGTTCTTCTCGCAACTAGAAGGCCGATTACGGTGGACCGTTAAAGTATTGGCGACATCGGCCAAAAGCTCTGAAGCGTCTATCGAGTCATTTTCCTATCCAGCGATTCTCAATTTTGGCCATCAACTGGGCAAGGATGCCCTAAACGCAGTGGCAGGCAGTATTGCCAAACGTCTCGGCGACATCGCTAGCAACTATTCCAACAACACCAGCGCTACCGGACAAGCTGCCACCATGCAGTCGAGTAGTACAGCGGCTGCGGCGGACTCCATCTACTTTGTCCTGCTCGACAGGTTCTCCAACGGCGATCCGAGCAACGATGACACGATTGACTTGTCCGACCCGCAGGCCTTTCACGGCGGTGATTTGCGCGGGCTGATTGAAAAACTCGATTATATTAAAGAGCTTGGCTTCCGCCACGTTTGGATTTCGCCGGTGTTTAAGATGCGCACTGAGCCCTTTCACGGACACGGCGCTTTTCACGGGTACTGGACTGACGATTTAGACAAAGTAGAGCCGCGATTCGGCACTGAAGCTGAGCTTGTGGAGTTGTCCGAAGAGCTGAAGGCGCGAGGTATGGGGCTGATCTTAGACGTGGTGCTCAATCACGTTGCCTACGATTCGCCCGTTGTGAAGGAAAAGCCCGAGTGGTTCCATCACAAGGGCACAATCGAGGATTGGAACGACGCCAAGCAGTTAACCGACTACGAAGTCCACGGATTGCCGGACTACGCTCACGAGAACCCAGAAGTTCGGGCAAAACTCATTGCCACCTCGCAAGACTGGCTGCAAAAACTAGCGCCAAGCGGATTTCGTCTCGATGCGGTAAAACACGTACCACTCGAATTTTGGGCCGAGTACAATCAGTTTCTCAGAGAAGCAAGCTCTGTCCGACTCTTGGGGGAACTCTACGATGGCAACGCCAATACATTGTCCAAGACCTTGCAAGAAGCAGGCTTTGATTCGCTCTTTGACTTCCCCCTGCACTTTGCCATGGTCGATGTCTTCTGCCGAGATGCCTCGCTCCTGCAAATGGCGGCAGTGCTCTCACTGGACCGGATTTATCCCCGTGCCGCGACTCAGCTGGTCACATTCTTAGACAACCACGACCTCTCTCGCGTTCTGTCCGCCTGCCAAGACGACGAAGCGCGAGTTCACTCCGCTTTACAGTTTCTTTTGAGCAGCCGAGGCATTCCCAGCATCAGCTATGGCACCGAATCGGCATTACGCGGCGCAAAAGAGCCGGAGAATCGCGCTGATATGCGCTTTGTCGATCATGCGCTGGCAGAGACCATTCGCAAGGGGCTGCGTTTGCGCCGCGAGTGGAAGAGTCTAAGTTCAGGAACACGACTAGTACTGGCGGCGGACAAGAAGCTCTACTCCTTTCTGCAAGTGTCCGAAGATGAGTTGACCCTAGTCACTGTCAACCACGGGCCGGGCGGCCAGGCACTCGCTATTCCTGAGGTATTGCGGGCCCGCAATGGCCACGACCTTCTCGGCAATGGTGAAGTAGTACTTGGGGATTTCTTGGCTCCCAAAGGTGTCTCGGTAGTCGGACTGCGAGGCGACTTCCGCGCCCTTCTAGAGACGATCAAAACCCCAGCGACCCGCATGGTGCAATTTCAGCCGGACACAGAATCGGCAACCCTCGACTTGCGAATCGTTGGCGCAGCGCCTGAGTTCGGAGCTTGGGATCCAGCGAAAGCTCCCAGCTTGGCCAAGGCAATGTCTCTACCAAGCTCTGAGACCTATTCTTACAAACTAGTCGCAATGCGGGATGGTAAAGCGAGCTGGCAATCTGGCGGCAATGAGTACCTATTTGTTCCTGCTGGTGATTCTCCCATGAAAGTTAATGTTCAATGGCGCGAGTAGAGTTAGTCAACGTTGTCAAAAACTTTGGTGATACCAAAGTTGTCAAAGGCATCAACCTCTGCATCGAACCCGGCGAGTTTTTGGTATTGGTCGGTCCTTCGGGCTGCGGCAAGAGCACCTGCTTGCGTATGATAGCCGGCCTCGAAGAGCTTACTTCCGGTGAGATTCGAATCTCTGACAAAGTGGTCAACGACGTAGCGCCCAAAGACCGGGACATTGGCATGGTTTTCCAATCCTACGCCCTCTACCCGCACATGAGCGTCCGACAAAACATGGGATTTGCGCTCAGCCTTAGCGGTGCCAGTAAAGATAAGATCGCTGCTCGGACCGCTGAAGTCGCCGAACTTATGGGGCTAGAAGATCTCCTCGATCGAAAACCCAAGGAGCTATCCGGCGGACAACGCCAGCGAGTTGCCATCGGGCGTGCCATCGCCAAGTCTCCCAACGTCTTTCTCTTTGATGAGCCACTCTCCAACCTAGACGCCGCCTTGCGCGGACGAATGCGGGCAGAACTCGCGGCGCTGCACCAGAAATTCGGCAAGACAACAATCTACGTCACTCACGATCAAATTGAAGCGATGATGTTGGCCGACAGAATCGCTGTTCTTGACGGCGGAGTCCTGCAACAGGTTGGCGCTCCTTTAGAGCTTTTCGACACGCCGAAGAACCGCTTTGTCGCCTCGTTTATTGGCTCACCCTCGATGAACATCCTGCCCGCTCGCCTTGAGCACGAAAAAGACTCGCCAGAAGTTGTCTGCCAGAGCATCCGATTTGAGTTGCCCGGGCTCGAAATCCCGAAGGACAACTCGGACAAAGATATGGGAGTCGAGCTGGGCATCCGTCCGCAAAACATCGAGGTCGGTCCAGGAGACCACGAAGGTGTTGTAGAGATCGTAGAACTCTTAGGCTGGGAAGCGTTCGTACATCTTCGAGTTGGAGAACTCTTGCTCGTGGCCAGAGTCGATGGTGCCCATGGCGCAAAACTGCAAGTGGGCGACACCGTGTCATTCGATATCCCCGAGCGTGCAATCCATGTCTTTGACAATGCCGGCGAATCCATCTGGTGCGGAAATACCGACGCCAAGTCCGAGTAAGAGATGCGCGCCTCCATCGTAGCTATCCTGTGCTTCTTTACTCTCTTGTTCCCTATCCGGGCAGAGGCGGAGAAGACAACAGTCACCCTATGGCATAGCTACCGTGATGCAGAGCAGAAGGCGCTGGAGCAAGTCGTCGAGACCTTCAATGCCGCTCATCAAGATGTGCGCATCCAAGCTCTGGCACAGTCTTACGAGAGTTACGCGTCCAAACTAACGACCGCAATTCCCCGAGATAACGGACCCGACCTCTTCATCTACGCCCATGAACGCATTGGCGGTTGGGCCGAAGCCGGACTGATTTCGGCTCTCGACGCAGATCTGGACGAGGGCGAGCTAGACGCCTTCTTCCCTGAGACGATTGAGCCGCTGCGTTATCAAGACAAGCTCTACGCCCTGCCGCTAGCCTTCAAGAGCCTGGTTCTCTACTACAACAAAGCGCTCGTACAAACTCCGCCAACCACTACAGATGAGCTGGTCGCGATGGCGGACAAGCTCGCTGCGGACAAAATCTATGCCTTGGCATACCAGCACGAGAACTTCTATTTCCATGCGCCCTGGCACTTTGGGTTTGGCGCTGTTCTATTTACTGAAGACGGCCAATTGGCAATCGATTCAGAAGCGAGTTTGCAAGCACTGGCATTTGTCAAAGACCTTCAAGCTAGTGGCTACATCCCACAAGAGCCGACCGGCGCTGTTATCACCCAGCTCTTCAACGAGGGCGATGCCGCGATGGTCATCAATGGCCCGTGGTTTCTGGGAGAGATATCGCCCGAACTCGATTTTGGAATCGCAAGTATTCCCATCGTGTCCGCGACCGGACTACCAGCGAGCCCCTTCCTTACTGACGAAGCAGTCTTTATTTCCGCAGAAACCCGCAAGCGTGATGCCTCCCTACTGGTCGCCCGCTACCTCGTTGGCGCGAAGTCGGCAGCAATACGAGCCAGTGTCGGACGGCAGGCAGTAGCCAATCGCGCCGCCTGGTCAAGCTCAGAATTGGCCGATGACGATGCCCTCAAGGCCTTTCGCGACATTTTGCCCAAAACCACCGCAATGGAAAGCGGCTTGCGAATGCGTTCGGTCTGGGAACCAACGCAACTGATGTTACGAAAATTACTCAGAAGAGACTCAAGTCCAGCAGAGGCCGCAAACGCCGGCTTAAGACGATTCCGGGCGGTAAATCGCCCACCTCCAGTACCCGCGAACCCAACCTTCTACATCGCGGCATCGCTACTGATGTTTGTACTCATCATTGTCCTCGCTGTCCGCTCACTGCGCAGCGTCGACAAAAGCCAACGGCGAAAAGCAGCCCGGGGTTGGCGATGGATTGGTCCGGCCATGACCGGCACCATGCTCTTGCTCTTTATCCCCTTTGTTGTCGGACTCGTGCTCTCGCTCTTTGCCCATCGCAATGGCGATTGGACCTTCGTCGGCATGGCCAACTTCATCGAGATTTTGTCCGCCCAAACCTACGGTCCTACCGAACCACTCAGCTTCTACTTCGCCTTTGCCGTCACCATACTTTGGACTGGCGTGAACCTCGTCTTGCACTTGGGCATTGGCCTGGGCCTCGCTTTACTCGTCGCCAAACCCGCTCTCAAAATGCGCGCCCTCTACCGCGTGCTTCTCATCATCCCTTGGGCTGTGCCAAACTACATCACAGCCCTCGTCTGGAAAGGCATGTTCCACCGGCAATACGGGGCCATAAACGGCTTTCTAGAGTGGTGCGGCGTCGATGGCGTCTCTTGGTTTAGCTCCTTCTGGACGGCCTTCTTCGCCAACGTCTGTGCCAACGCATGGCTGGGCTTTCCCTTTATGATGATCGTCTGCTTGGGCGCGCTACAATCGGTGCCTACGGATTTATATGAGGCGGCCGACGTCGATGGCGCGAGCGGATGGCAGAAGTTCCGCCACATCACCCTTCCCATGATCCGTCCGGCCCTTGTTCCCGCAGTATTAATTGGCACGGTTTGGACATTCAATCAGTTCAACATCGTCTACTTAGTGAGTGGGGGAGAACCGGACAACTCGACGGACATCCTCATCAGTGAAGCCTATCGCTGGGCCTTTACACGCCAAGAACAATACGGATATGCCGCCGCCTACGCAGCACTCATCTTCTTAATCTTGCTCGGGTGGAGCCTCTTTGCTTCACGAATGAACAAGCGGGCGGAGGACTCATGAGACAACGACTCTGGCAGCGGATATGGCCGCACTTGGTTCTTATCCCGATTACCCTGATGACCCTCTATCCAGTGCTATGGGTCGTCAAAATGGCATTGTCGCCCTCGCAGACCTTTGACGCATCACCCATTCCTATTCCCACCGAGTTTAGTTTGGATAACTTTGCGCACATCCTGGGAGAGCGCAATCAAGACGGCACCCTGCTTTTCTTTCGGCAAACTCTCAACTCGGTCATTGTTGCGGGCATCACGACTCTCGTTGGTATTTTTCTCTCCTGCACCGCCGCCTACGCCTTCTCTAAGTTCAAGTT
>JAESTW010000600.1 GCA_016763395.1 Kofleriaceae bacterium | reverse complement strand
GTCAATCTACGAAGCGATTCCAAGCTCGGACAAAGCCAGTTTTCTCCCGACGACGCCGGGCAACCACGGATCGCGTGCGCTTTGGACCAAGCACAAGGATGCTGGTTCCTATTGGAAAGCAGTACGCAGCTTCCTGGACTCACTGAAGTAGTGCGGCAAGCTCTCTTTCCTCAGTAGACACTCTGAATGCGAATTGTACACATAACTCGCGATTTCCCTCCGCGAATGCTCGGCGGTTTGTCGACAGCGGTTGGCGGGCTTGTGTCCGAACTTGCGCGCCAAGGCTGTGAGATTTTGGTGCTCAGCTTCGACAACTACCGTCCCAACAAGGGTCCTTCAGGGAAAGGCGGGCTGTTGTGCGAGGAAGCCGAGCCGGGCGTCAGTGTTGTCCGCATTGACAATTCGGAGCAGCTGCCAGAAGCCAAGGCCATTGCGTTAGAGTACCGTCCCGAAATCGTGCATTTGCACCATGAAGTTCTCTGGGATTTCTCCCACGAAATTGCGTCTCCCTTCGCAGCCCCGATTGTGTATTCAGTGCATGTATTGCAGACCGAGCAAAACCGCTTGCGCGAGATCGATGGCACCATGAGCAGCCAAGCGCAACATCGAGCACTTCTGTGGTCGACAGTGATTCACGCACCCTCGCAGATCGTAAGTGATATTCTAACGCGTGACGATCCATCCACTGCGGACAAGATTCAGGTCATTCGGTTGGGAAGCGAGTTCCCCGAGTTTGAAGAATCCGAGCACGAAACGGGTCGTGACACCGCCCCACTGCTTCTCTACGCCGGACGCTTCGCGGACATCAACGGCTTTGCGGAGCTACTCCATGCCTTGCCCGAGCTATTTGAGGCGCACCCAAGCCTGCGCGCCATCATCGCTGGTGGCTTACCCGGCAATCGTCGGGCGCAAGCGCGTTGGCAAAAGCAGTGGCAAGAGATCGCCGGCGACTTGCATGGCAGACTGGATTTTGTCGGCTGGCAGAGCCCGGACGACTTGAGCAAACTCTACCTACGAGCGCATATGCTGGTCGTACCCAGCTGGTTTGAAACATTCGGACAAGTCGCGCTCGAAGGCATGCTACACGGAACCCCGCTCATTGTGAGTGATGCTGGCGCACTGCCGGAACTCGCCGATTCGGACTGCGCCACAGTGATTCCAGCGCAAGATAGTGCAGCGATTGTGGCTGCAGTGCATGAGCTTTTGGCCAACCCGGAAGCGACCGGAGCCAAGGGCAAGGTAGCGATGCAGCGGGCGCAAGCTGAGTATCGGTGGCATGAGCGGGCAGCGGAGTTTGTCCGGATGTATCGCGGACTGGTATAGTGGCCGAATCAGAGGATGCGGTCATCGATGCTTGGCTCGCAAGAGAAGGACGGGACAACCAGGTCGACATGACAACAGCAACGCTGGCAAATTCTTGCAACTAGTGACTGGACTGTCTTCTCGAGTTAAGGTCCACCTAGCGAGTGATCACAGTAACTTACTGTTTATACGCCGTCGATATTTTACATAATGACATTTAAACCAACAAAGTGTAGTATTTAGTGCATTATGAATGTCGTTGCTGATAGCCGTGCCATCACAGCAGTATCCCATGGGCAAGCGGGTGTCTTCTCGAACGCCGACCTCCAAGTACTACTCGCAGAGCAACACCCTTCCGCATTCGGACAACGGATTAGAAATCTCATCGCCAATAGTATACTCCAACGCTTCTGTCGGGGCTGGTACGTCACCCCAAACTACGACTTGGCGACTCTGAGCCAGCGGCTAGCACCCCGCTCCTACATTAGCTTCGCTACGGTCCTGGCACGAAAGGGGATTGTCGGAACTCGCCCCAAAGGGCACATCGTGGCCGTCAAGCTCGGACGCCCACGTCGCTATGTCAATCTTGGCGTAGAAATCGAACACGTAAGCATCTCAGAACAACTCTTTTTCGGTTTCACTGCCGACGACGGCATTCAATATGCTGATGCTGAAAAGGCCGTTGTTGACAGTCTCTACTATCATCTTCGGGGGCGCTCGTATCCCTTCGACATTTACTCAGATCTAGCGACCTACAAACTCGATTCTAAACGTCTCAAGACATACCTGCAGCTGTACAAAAATCAAAAGTTTAGGATCTTCGCTCGCGACGTTTTGGAGGCTTATGACAACTAGAATCGAACCACCAATAACTCAGGACAAGCTCTTTGTCTGGGTAATGCATCGTTTCGCTGAAGTCTTTGAAGCGCACGCCGTTCTAAAAGGCGGAATGGTCTTGCGCCTACTCGATAGCCCTCGACACACGAACCACGTTGACTACGTCTTTGTACCCTACACATCTAAAAAGGGAATCCGTGACCAAGTTGTTGGCGCTCTCGCCGACCTGGAGGGGGCAACCACAGAGGTATCGATGCACTCCCAAATGATCCGCGTCGAGCTCAGCCTGGACGGCGAATCGATCCTTGTCGAAGTTACCGTTGCTGCCAATTGCGCGACCACAGCGATGACGACCGGAGGCTTCGCGAGAGCTGCAGGCCAGCCGCCTCGGGTTGTACGCGTGATGCACTTGGACACGGCGCTTGCCAACAAAATCGCAGCCTGGAATGAGCGGCGCCTTCTGCGGGACCTTTACGACATCTATTTTCTTGCTGCACGTGCCCAAGCCAAGATTGAAATGAATGTTCTCGACGCAAGACTCGCTGCCGTACGATCTCGCCTGCCTAAGATGCGCAAGGTCAGAGAGATGTCCAGAGAAGCGCTTGCAGAAGAGCTGCTTGATGCGGTGACTACGCTGGAAGAGGCGAGTGTTAACCAACAACTTCGCGGGCTCATCCCCGCCGATGAACTCGCAGGCTTGGTGCCTCGTCTAGCTGCAGCCATATCTCGGCTGGCAATGCAGCTCACCACGGCGCAGCATAAGCGTCCGACAGTGCCCATCTAGCGCGATGCAGCTCAGTTGTGGTTTCTAGTCTTGCATGAGTTCGACGACAACACCCGAAGGAGCTACAGGATGTCGGACAGGCGCTCAAGCAGTGCATCCACGTCTTCTGGGTCGTGGTAGATGGCAAAGCCAAAGCGCAGTCGAT
>JAESTW010000053.1 GCA_016763395.1 Kofleriaceae bacterium | reverse complement strand
TTGGCTGACTTTTTCGTCAACAAAGCATCCCATCTCTCAGAGGCCTTGGTTCCCACCTTGGTTCCCGACCTGAGTTTGCTGTCCGGCGAGAGCGATCCTGCTTGGGCATCCAATCCCAGACAGCCACAGCTCGTTCGTCTTCGGGAGCAAATGGCCGAGCTGGATGTGGACTACATTGTTCTTGATCTTGCCTCCGGCACCCGGGAAAATGTCTTAGATCTCTTCCTCGATGCAGATACGGGCATTATCGTGAGCTCTGCCGAGCCAACCTCGGTTGGAATGGTGTATCGACTTATCAAGGCAGCATTTGTTCGCTCGCTCCGCAACGCCGACTTGGGCTTCCTTGCAAAAATGAGTGTTGAGCAAACTCGTGAGATTGAGGGCGGTATTCCCGCACCTTCGGACTCGCTCGCCCTGGCCATTGACCACTACGGAGATGACTCCGAAGAAGTCGAAGCCCTGCGCACTAAGATGAGTAGTCTCGCTCCCAAGTTGGTTCTGAATCTGGCGCGTTCTAAAGGCGACGCCGACTTGGGTGCGGACATCGCAGATGCAGCATCTCGACGTTTTGGTATCGGAGTCTCTTATCTGGGACCGGTAGAATATGACGATGCAGTCTGGGTTTCACTCCGTCGTCGCCGCCCACTATTGGTAGAGCATCCAGAATCTCGGGCCAGCAAGTGTGTTGAAAAATTGACTCGACGTTTGCTGAGTGGCGACTCGACACAATCGACGAGATCGGGGATCGGGACATCGCTCTACGAATTGTTGCAAGTGGAACCAACCGCAAGCGATGAAATTATTCGGCGGGCCAATCGGCGCATTCGTCAAGTGTATGCGAAAGACTCACCTGTTGTCGGAGGGTTGTATCGCAAAGCCGCACTGATCAAACTCCATAAACGATTCGACCACGCCTACGAAGTATTGATGGATCCCATCAAGCGCCGAGCCAATGATGCCACTCTCTTTCCCGATGGCAAACCAAGCGATGACATCACTCATCAGTTGCCTGCAATTGAACTCGGGGTTGCCCCCTTGGAGTCCGAGCGACCGGAAATGCCTCCGATCGATGAATCCACCGTCTACAGCGGCGAGTTTTTGCGCCGAGTTCGGGAAGCGCGAGGCTTGGATTTGCGTGATATTTCAGACCAGAGCAAAATCGGGATGAGCTACCTCAACGCGATTGAGGAGGAGAGCTACTTGGAATTGCCCGCGGCCGTATACGTCCGGGGATTCTTGTTGGAGTACTCAAAGCGTCTAGGCCTGCCACCCAATGTAGTACTGGAGAGTTACCTGGAACGTTTGCATGAGGCCAAGTCAGAATAGCGTCGTTGTCGATTCCCCACTGCTCTGTTCCTTTCCAGTAATCCCGCGAGGTGAGCCGGTCCTGAACTTGACCGCACTGCTTCAGCACCGTACGATCCGCATATGGCCAGTATCATTGATAAGTCTAAGCGCGCCCGGCAATTGGCTCGAGCAATCTCTTCCGATCTTACTCTGTATCATGAGGCCAAGATCTTGGAAGGCATCTCTGAAGACACGCTGTTTCAAGTGATGGCAGACGAGATTACTGAGGGCCGTGACCTCTTCAAGAGCCGCGTCACACCAGAACTGTTCGCAGAGGGGATTTTTGATCGGGCAATCGTAGACGTCCTGGTAAAATCCAAGGGACACGTAAAATCGAAGATCTGGTAAGCCTGCTCCTCTACGAGGGAAGTGAGTCTCGAGTTCGAGTCGATCACTTCCTGGCGGCTTCTGACTTGGGGCTTAGCCGCTCCCAGATCAAACGTCTCATCGACAACGGCTTTGTCACCTTGTCCGGAAAAGTGGTGAAGACGAGCACAAAACTTAAGCCCGGCAGCGAGGTGCGAGTGTGCCAGCCGCCGCCGGCAATCGCGCGAGCAATTCCGCAGGATATCCCTCTGTCGATTCTCTACGAGGACAAGCATCTCATTGTCGTCGACAAAGTCGCGGGCATGGTTGTGCATCCCGCGCCTGGCCATCCCGACGGTACATTGGTCAACGCGCTGCTCGGACACTGCCACGACCTCAGTGGCATCGGAGGTACACTGCGTCCGGGAATCGTACATCGTATTGACAAAGACACCTCGGGAATCTTGGTTGTAAGTAAAGAGGACTTCAGCCATCAACACCTCGCGGACGGGTTTAAGAACAAGACCCATCGGCGGATGTATTTGGCCATCGCTATTCCCGGGCCCAAGGTTGCGAGCGGAACCATTTCCACTTTGCACGGCCGGCATCCAGTGCATCGAAAACGCTTTTCCTCCAAGGTGACTCGGGGCAAAGAAGCGGTGACACATTTCAAGGTTCTCGAGCGTTTTGGCACTCGGGCGTGCTTGCTCTCCCTCAAGCTTGAAACCGGCCGTACCCATCAAATTCGGGTGCATTGCGCCGATTCAGGGTTTCCGCTTTTGGCCGACCCAATGTACAGCCGACCTCCCAAAGCGGAGCCCTTGAGGACCTTGGCCAAAGGACTGAATCGGCAGGCATTGCATGCAGCGCATCTCTCCTTTGAGCATCCCGTAAGCGGAGAGATCATGAGTTTTGATAGCGAGCTGCCACCAGATATGCAGCTAGTGCTCGATACGCTTCGCAGCGAAGTCTAGAGGAACTGATGTTGCCAAGAGCCGGATTCTGCGAGTAGCGTAGGGCTATGAAAGTGCAAGGCGAAATTCGGCTCTACAAAAGTTCCCTCATTGACGAATCGTTATTTTGGCACGGCTTTCCCGAACGCACGGGAGGAGTATCGAGCGATCTGCGCACCTCGCTAAACCTCGGTCATCGCTGGGGCGATGCGCCTGAGAACATTAAGCGCAACAGAGAACTAGTGGCCGAGCATGGTGGTTTTTCGTACGACGATCTTGTGGTGACCAAGCATGTTCATGGGACTTCGGTCTGGCAAGTTGGCGAGCCTTTGCCCGACCCGCCGGAGTTTGATGGCATGGTTTCGGCCGAGCCAGGGAAAGTTCTGGGGGCGTTCGCAGCCGACTGCATTCCGCTGGTCTTCGCCGATCCTGTGGCCAAAATTTGCGGCGCTGCTCATGCCGGATGGCGCGGAACCGTTGGCAAGATAGCCACCAAAGTGGTTGAAAAGATGATTCGTGCGGGAGCGTCAAGCGAGCAGATCCGAGTTGTCGTCGGACCGTGTATCGGGCCCTGCTGTTTTGAAGTGGGCCCGGAAGTCTCCGGC
>JAESTW010000599.1 GCA_016763395.1 Kofleriaceae bacterium | reverse complement strand
TGTCCAGACGCTCGCGTGGAGATGAGAGGGAAGCCATCCGCTACGCCTTGGAAGAAGCGGGTGGCAGGAAAGGGGATGCAGCCAAACAACCGATGTCGCCCGGGGTTGCGGGCAAGAGCCGGCCAACAATTCCACGAATTTCAGCGATCCTACCGAGTAGAAGTTGAAGGTAAGAACGCTGATAATCCAATGAGGGCGCCACCGAAGAGCGGTTCTAAAATATACATATTTCCTCATGGTGTTGCATCGAGTAGATAGGATCAGCAGGACGTGTGCCAACATATTACCCGCGTAACTACTTGAAAATAGCTGTTACTTTGCAAGCAGTATTCAGTTTGGTGAATATTGTTGCAACAACATTTGTGTCCTGTTGAGACACGAGAGCGCTGATTGCGGTAGCTCGGGGCATTGAGTTATAGACACGTGGCAGGATGCACGATGATGACAAAAAGACTCGGCAGGGAATTGCCGTTGTGGCCGCGCCGACTGAGGCTCTCGAAAGTACGGAGTCAGTACTAGGGCACCCGCCACAATCGGGGCAGCAAAGCTTCGTGTCCGAGCAGTTCGGTGGGCACAATGTAGCGGCCGTGCAAGCTCCGATGCAGCCGGTGCAAGCTCCGATGCAGCCGGCCGTCGATGGTGTACCTTCGGTGGTTGACGGGCAGTATTCATCTGCTCCAGTCCAGAATGCGGCTACTTCCGATATCGAAACTCTGTCCGGTCGATTTATTTGGATCTCGCTATGGCGCGCGTTCCGCTTGCAAATTCACGCCTCTGAGGTGCTTGCGAGTGAACGTAGGATTCTCGAAGAGGATGCGCAGCATATCGTCGATCCGGAGCATCAGGCCTTCTTGGCTTGGCGGCGATCTGTTCTACTGGTGGTAGCCATCTGCTTTGTGCCGCTGACGCTTGTCCGATTGGTGGAGGCATTTCAGGGGCCGCCCATGCCGGTATATGCGAGAATGTTTGTGCTCTTTCCGGCGATTGCCGAGGGCCTGTTCTGCGCCATTGCTTTCGACCAGCTGCGCAACTGGACGCGGTGGAAGAAGCAGCGAAAGGTGCTCTTCATCGCTTGGGCTGTCTACATGTTGGCGCCCTTTATCGTGTATCTCTATCCCTTCCGGACAATTTACGAAGATTCGTTGATTCGCACAGCTAGACAGGCGGCCGAAATCGGTGGCATGCGCTTGGCGCTCAAGCGGGATACATTGGAACTTGTAGTAGGCTTGGCGTTTGGAGTGAAAGCTCTCTTGGTTCTGGGCCCGAAGGTGATTTCGCTTATGCCCGGGCTCATTCGAGCGGCGATTGTATCGAAGCTACTCTTTCCCGGCATGACGGCGCCAGGTTGGCTGATGATGTTGGCGGCACCTCTCTACGCGCTATTCGCGTACATCATATTACTCTTGCCCTATCAGATCACAGGCAGTTGGCTCTTCGTAGCGGGCAATGCGAGTTTGCTCATCGCACAAGTATTTATTACTCTTGCCGGACGACGCTTGATCGAACCTCTGTCACTGGAAGAAGCACGTCATCGGATTCAGCGAAGCTGGAAGGCGTATTCGGCTATTATGATGGTGTCTGCTGGCTTTATGGTGTTTGGCTTACACGACTTTGTTTCCCAAATGCATCTGAGTAACCTGCGAATTGTTAGTAGTATCTTGGCATTCATCTCGGGCGTGTTGTTGCTCACCTTAATAGGGACCGATGGCATCGTCGGCGGCATGGCGCATTTTCGAAAAGCAGCCATTCCTAACCCTGAGCGAGAAAAGTTACTGAGAAATTCAGAAGACAAACTGAATCGCTTCTCAGACTAGAACGTCTAGACTCGAGTAATTAGATGCTCGATAAGCAGCGATGTCCGGTGTGGCAGCTGACGGCTCGGGTAGACGATCACGACTCCGGGGGAGCGTTGAGAGTATTGCGGTAGGAGCCGCTGCAACTGCGATGGGCCGTGCTCGAGGTGAAGCTGTGGCAATAAGCCAACTCCCTCTCCGGCAATAACGAACGCGGACATCGACGCGTAATCGTGGACTATGCACCGCCCTTGTACGGTGATTTCGTGTAGTTTTCCGGTGCTGTCGGACAACCGGATCTTTTGCTCCAGTTCAGAGCTTCGAAAGAGAACAAAGGGGCACCGCTGCAAGTCTTCGAGGCTCTGTACTTGGCTTAGGGCGTCGCTATTGCCGACGATCACGTGCAGCCCTGGTAGTAGATTTCGTGTGATTAGATTTTGTGCGGACGCATTACTCGGAGGCACGCCAGCTCGGATTGCTAGATCGAATCCTTCTTGCACCATGTCGACAAAGCGATCGCTGAGATTTAGTTCTAGGGAGATGTCCGGGTATAGCGTGCGGAACTCAGTTAAGAGTTTGGGCAAGACCAACTGTCCGAAGTCAGAAGGTGCAGAAATTCGCAAGTGTCCGCGCGCTTCTTGTGTGCTCTCAAGTGACGCATTGATTGCCAGTGCGATCGTGTCAACTGAGCTGGCGACACGTTCGTAGAGGCGGGAACCATCGCTCGTGAGCGCGAGTTTGCGGCGGTCTCGATGCATCAAGATCATGCCCAAGTTCGACTCCAGCCGGGAGATTCGTCGGCTGATTGTTGATTTGGGTACTCTCAGTTCTCGGGCTGCTGCTGCTAGTGAGCCTTGGCGAACTACCGCTACAAAAGTAGCAATTTCATCCATAGAATCAGCTACTTCTCGGCTAGATCGCATACGATCGAGTTTGCCGTAATGATTGCGTAAACGCAATCAGTTGTTGCGATATTGCGATCTGGTAGCGTTATCGCATCGACACTATAGTGTTTTCAAGATGAAAAACGACTCAATACTGAAAGTGCAGCCCTTGGGCTTTCCCTGGGTTACCCAAGATCCATTCTTGTTTTGCGTATTCCACAATGATGCGTACCCCAAGGGAAACGAAGAGTTTGGCCCCGCCGCATCTCTTGCCAATCGCAATCTCGGACAAGACTTTGGTCCGGGGGAAGATTGGCGAATGTATCACGGTGACAAGGTACCGGGATTTCCGGCCCATCCGCATCGCGGCTTCGAGACGATTACGGTAGTGAACAAGGGAGTTGTTGATCATTCGGACTCTCTTGGTGGTAGCGCACGCAACGGACAGGGGGACGCTCAGTGGTTAACAGCGGGCAAAGGCATTCAACATGCAGAGATGTTCCCACTCTTGGATGAGAATAACTCGAATCCCTTGGAGCTATTTCAAATCTGGCTGAACTTGCCTGCGGCATCGAAGATGGTTGCGCCTCACTTCAAGATCTTTTGGAATGATGACATCCCGGCGTTGGCATTGCAGGAGGGACGAGTCCATTTACGCTTGATTGCCGGAAGCTACGGCGAGCAAACGTCACTTGCGCCGCCACCCGATTCATGGGCTGCTCAAGAGAGGGCGGACGTAGCGGTTTGGACGATCGACCTATCGCCGGACACGAAATGGCAGTTGCCGGCCGCACAGTCTGGCACGAACCGGACGTTGTACTACTTTGAGGGAGAAGGCTTGAAAATTGATGGGGTTTCAGTTCCCGGTCAACGTGCAATCGATCTGGTTGCGGAGCGGGAGATTGAACTGGAAAGTGGTAGCACCGGCGGAAGGCTGCTGCTTTTGCAAGGAAAACCAATTGGCGAGAGTGTCGCGCAACACGGCCCTTTTGTAATGAATACGCGTGCTGAGCTGCAGCAGGCATTTGTGGACTACAGAAAAACACAATTCGGTGGCTGGCCGTGGAAGTCGGCTGATCCAGATCACGGGACAAGACCGCGTTTTGCGGAGTATCCGGACGGACGTAAGGAAGAGAAATAATGGGAAAATTAGTAGAGGGAGTTTGGCACGACACTTGGTATGATACAAAGTCGAACGGAGGAAGGTTTGTCCGGAAAAGTGCCGGGTTTCGAAACTGGGTGACACCGGACGGAGGATCGGGCCCAAGTGGTGTCGGCGGTTTTGGCGCGGCTTCTGGCCGCTACCATCTCTATGTATCTCACGCTTGTCCGTGGGCACATCGCACCTTGATCATGCGCAAGCTCAAGGGCCTGGAGCAGCATGTGTCGGTATCGGTGGTGAATCATAGGATGGCAGAGAAGGGGTGGACATTTGACGAGGGCCCAGGTGTTATTCCGGATTCTGAGTTGTCTTCCTCCTATCTGCATCAGGTCTATACGGCATCGGATCCGAGCTACACCGGACGAGTGACAGTGCCGGTGCTTTGGGACAAGGAGAAAAAGTGCATTGTCAGCAACGAATCGAGTGAGATTCTTCGCATGTTCAGCAGCGCATTTGACGAGGTTGGGGCGGGAGCCGGGGACTACTATCCAAAGGCGCTGCGCAGTGAGATTGATAGTGTCAACGAGCGGGTCTATGGTGCTGTAAACAACGGAGTCTACAAATGTGGGTTTGCGACTTCACAGGGGGCGTATGACGAGGCAGTGTCCGAGCTATTTGAAACCTTGGACTGGCTCGACAAGCGTCTTGCAAGTCAGCGCTACCTTGTAGGCGGGCAGATAACCGAAGCGGATTGGCGTTTGTTTACAACCCTTGTCCGATTTGACCCCGTTTACGTTGGCCACTTCAAGTGCAACATTCAGAGGATATCGGACTACGAGAATCTAGGCCCATACACTCGAGATTTGTATCAACACCCAGGTGTCGCTGAAACCGTGAATATGGACCACATCAAGAACCACTATTATGGCTCACACGAGACCATCAATCCCACAAGGATCGTTCCTGCGGGGCCAAACCTAGATCTCGATACGCCACATGGGCGCGCAGGGCTCAATTCATAAGTAGCTGTCTATTGGTGTTTGGTGCCGGAGATGCTGTTTCCAGTGGTGTGTCCGGACGAGCTGAGTTGTTGCGTCCGGAGACGTCGCTGGTTGTCAGTAGCCAATTGCAGAACGTTCCAGTTTGTACTGATACACTCCAAAAGGAATGCCTTGGTCTCAGAATTCTGCACCCTACTGGAATCGGCGGTGCAGTATTCTGGGACTTGAGAACCGGACAACGACACGATTCCCGGTGATTAGCGGAGCTGTTTCGATGGTGAATGCTGGCATACATGTTGCTGAAGTCGTTTCTCGATTTCTCTACTTTCTGACCAACAATCCTAAAAGGACACCAATGACTCCACTAATTAAACTGAGTGCAATTTCGTTTCTTCTCGCTTGCTCTACTCCACTCCTGGCTTGTTCTGATGACGAAAGCGAGCAGCAGGAGCGGGGCCAAAATCCCAACAACCAAGGTGGGGTGATTCAGCGCTTTGAGGATTCCCAGTCCTTCAACGCAAGGTCATTGGTTTCCGCCGTTGATTCGGACGGCACAATATTCGTGGCCTATATCGACAAGTCAACGGGGCTGCCGAAGATGGGTGAGCTTGATGGGGAGCATGTTGCTCTTCCGGGAGAGTGGGAAGCGGTAAATTCGCTATCGATGGTTGTTACCCCGGACGGTTCTTTCCACCTGGTCGGTGATCCGCAAGGAGCTA
>JAESTW010000598.1 GCA_016763395.1 Kofleriaceae bacterium | reverse complement strand
CCCTTCTTTTTTCCGGCGGTCGAATGTGCGAGAAGATATTTGAACGAGCTTCAGCATCTCAAGTTCATTGATCTCTAACTGTTTACTCACAGTACTTAAAGAACCTGTTAAAAAACCTCGTCTTATATATCTAATTACTTGCATTTTTTTTTAATTTTCTGTTGTTTTAGCAAATCATTCCTGGTTGGTTGTTGTCACTCCGTAGGAGCTCAACAACGTGCGCTGGGGGCGGCAAGCCTGTGTCAGACTCCGATGCCTGCGTCGAAGGCTTACCGGGCGCGCATCCCCTTGCGCTCGGGCTTCGTCGTTGCCTCAGGCCCCGGACACCGGGACCAGGGGCGGGGACGATGCTCGTCTCACGCACTGGCACAGGCGTCCTCTTCTCCGGCCCCAATCTGTTGCGGGCAACTTATGGGGGTCGAACCGCTGGCGAGAGGTTCCCTCTCCTTGAGTCTCAGGCGCTCTGCGTCGAGAGGCGGGGTTCCTGGTGGCCACGCCGTACTTCTGGCGGCAACCCGGGGGAGAGCACTCGTGGTCATCTCCGGGGCTGCTCGGAAGTGCCTGCAGGCTGGCATGACTGATGAGGCCTTGTCCATCTACGAAAAAGTCGCACAGACAGGTTCTATGCAAGACGCAGAAGCCGCTGTCAATGCGATGGAAAGAATCGATGGGACTGATGGAAGTGGCGACAAGAGTTCAGATCGCACCGCGTACGACAGCAGTAGCAGCGACTGTATCTCGGTTGACGCGATAAACGCTCGATTGCAGCAAAAGGACTTTAGAGATCCACTCGCTCGATCCCAGCTCTTCTATGAACTTGCATGTGCCTACCAGTTTGATCTGCAAGATATTAACGCAGCAGTAGGTGCCTACGAGGACGCGCTCAAAGCCGACCCCGAACACGTGCAAGCGATCGATGCGTTGGCGAACATCGCCTATCAACAGCGAGATTGGGCACGAGCACACAGCCTGTATCAACAGGTTCCCACGACGATGAGTTCCCTTCCACCTTCGATTGTCGCCATACGAAAAGGAGAAATCGCCGAACTTATCGGACAGGAAGAAGCCGCTTTGGAAGCGTTCCAAATCGCCCGAGAGTTCGCGCCGGACAACACAGAAGTGCTAGAAGGACTCGTTCGCTGCGCCACTCGCCAAGGTCAATTTGACGATGCACTTTCGGCACAGCGCTCTTTAGTGGGTGCTATTCCTATCGATCAGGTTGCTCGATTGAGTGCGGCTCGACTGCGCGAAGCTGAGCTCTGCGAAAAGCTCGAAAATACCGAGCAAACGATTCTATCCTACGAAAAGTTACTACTGGAGGAGACCGACTCGGAGGCCGCTCTCAGCCGGCTGGTGCCATTGTATCTTGAGATGGAGCGAAGCCAAAATGCCGCTGCGGCATTGCGCTCCCTCATTTACATCACGCCAACGCCAGTCAATAGAGCAGCCTATCTTTTCCAACTGGGTGAAATTGACAGAGAAGAGCATAGCGACCCAGCAGTTGCGGCAGATTCGTATTTCAAAGCAATCGATCTCGACCCCGGACACATCGGTACCCTCAGACGCTTACTACACTACTACTGCGTAGCGGGAGACTTTGTATCGGCCGCCGAGATGGCACGAGACCTCAAGAAACAGTTCGCGCTACTAGAGGCGGAAACCGGGCTTCCACTTTTGCACCGGGCGGCTATTGCCTGCGATATATCAGGGGACCATAAATTGGCACAAAGCATCTGGGAATCCTTTGGTGATGGCGCTACCGAAGAGGTTGCCAAAGCGGTCCGCCAGACCTATAGAATCGACAGCCCTCCCGCCCCGAGTAAATTGGCTGCCGCAATCGTAGCGAACTGCAAGGGTACTGGGGACTCTCTGGTGGCGATACGTGAAGCTATTGAGCGCAATGCCCTGGATACGGACCAACTGTACTTGGCGGAGCTAATGGCGGCATTCGACAGCTGAGCAATAACCGGCCAAGCTCCATCGCCTGTGCATCTAATCCCCAACTTGACTCTTGTCGTGCGATGATTAACTTAGCGACATGAGAATAGACCGACTTACAATCAAAGCCGCCGAGTCCGTCCAAGAGGCTCGCGATATCGCTGTCGAAAAAGCACACAGCCAAGTATTGCCGGAGCACTTGCTTCTCGCGCAATTACTGCAAGCCAATGGGCTGGCTCCAAAGCTATTGTCCCGGGTCGGAGTCGACATTGAGATTGTCGCCAACCATCTAAAAACCAGTATGGACGCGCTTCCCACGGTACGAGGAGCGACCTCCGAAGTAGGCGTCTCCAGTGAGCTGAAGCAGCTTTGGGACTCCGCAAGCAAAGAGGCGGACGTCTTCAAAGATGACTATATCTCTACAGAACATTTCTTACTCGCCATGCTGGACAGCGATGGCAGTTGTAAAACCGCCCTTAGCCAGGCTGGCTTAACCCGAGATTCGCTCATGAAGGCGCTCAGCGATATTCGCGGAACGCAACGAGTCCGGGATCAAGACCCTGAAGGAAAGTACGAAGCCCTAGAGCAGTACACTCGTGATCTGACCAAACTGGCGGAACAGGGAAAGCTGGATCCTGTTATCGGTAGAAACGATGAAATCCGACGTGCCGTTCAAATTTTGAGCAGACGCAGTAAGAACAACCCGGTGCTAATCGGGGAAGCTGGAGTCGGTAAGACTGCGGTGGCTGAAGGCATCGCACAGAGAATCGTGGAAGGCGATTGCCCCGAGTCGCTTTTGGGAAAATCCTTGAGAGAACTCGACATGGGTGCTCTCATCGCCGGTGCCAAATATCGTGGCGAGTTTGAGGATAGACTCAAAGCAATTCTCAAGGAGATCGACGCTGCCGAGGGAAATATCATTCTCTTCATCGACGAACTTCACACCATGGTTGGTGCAGGCGCGTCCGAAGGGGCTGTGGACGCAGCCAACTTGCTGAAACCTGCACTGGCGCGCGGAGGACTACGCTGTATTGGTGCAACCACCTTGGACGAATACCGGAAGTACATCGAAAAGGACAAAGCCCTCGAAAGACGCTTCCAGCCGGTTCTTATCGATGAGCCCACCGTGGACGACACTATCGCGATTCTGCGCGGCATCAAGGAAAAGTACGAAGTGCATCACGGCATTCGCATCCGAGATGCGGCGCTCGTGGCTGCTGCGAAATTGTCTCATCGTTACATCAGCAATCGGCAGTTGCCGGACAAAGCAATTGATCTCATTGACGAGTCAGCAGCGGGCCTAAAGATGGAAATCGAATCCGTCCCTACGCCGATTGATCAGTTAAAAAAACAAATTTTCACCTTGGAAGTGGAAAGGGCTGCACTGAGCAAGGAGAAGGACCGGCGGGCCAAAGAACGCCTGCCTGAGGTGAAGAAAGAAATCGCCAACCTGAGTGAACAAGTCAAAACCATGACGGTGCAGTGGCAAAGTGAGCGCAAGCTAATTGAACGTATCCGGACATTTCAAGCGGAGACGGAAGAGGCCAAAGGCGAGGCAGAACGCGCGCAACGCGAAGGAGATTTTGCCCGTGCCTCGGAACTTCGCTTTGGAAAAATTCCAGAGTTAGAAAAAAAATTGGCCGCTGACTCAGCACAGCTAGAGTCCATTCAGGTAGACGGTGGGTTTCTGCGAGAAGAAGTAACAGAGGATGACATCGCTAAAGTCGTTTCTACCTGGACTGGTATTCCTGTAGAAAAGATGCTGGAAGGTGAAACCGAGCGCATGACTCACATGGAAGACCGCTTGCGTGATCGCGTTGTCGGACAAGATGAGGCCCTGGCCAGTGTTGCTCAAGCTGTTCGTCGCGCTCGTGCGGGCTTGCAAGATCCCAAACGTCCGATTGGTTCCTTCCTGTTTTTGGGGCCAACCGGTGTCGGCAAAACCGAGCTTGCCCGCGCACTGGCACATTTCCTCTTTGACGATGAGTCCAACATGGTCCGCATCGACATGAGTGAGTTTCAGGAGAAGCACTCTGTATCTCGGTTGGTGGGAGCACCTCCGGGCTATGTTGGATACGACCAGGGAGGCCAGTTGAGTGAAGCGGTTCGAAGGCGCCCTTACTCGGTAGTACTTCTCGATGAAATGGAGAAAGCGCACCCCGACGTCTGGAACATTCTCCTGCAAATTTTAGATGATGGACGGTTAACCGACAGCCAAGGAAGGACGATCGATTTCAGAAACACACTGATTATTATGACCTCCAATGTTGGCTCACGTCATCTTCTTGAGGCCGGCGAAAGGCCGTGGAGTGAAATCGAGTCCGATGTGCAGAGTGAGCTGCGTTCTGTATTTCGCCCCGAGTTTCTCAACCGCATTGATGAGATCATTCACTTCCGACCTTTGGCACGCAAAGAACTCGACCGAATCGTTCACATTCAAGTCGAGTATTTCAGTGAACTTCTGAAGGAAAAGGGCATGGCTCTGGAACTGAGCGACGAGGCCGCAACCCTTCTTGCAGACCGAGGGTACGATCCTATTTTTGGCGCGAGACCGCTCAAACGGAGTATTCAGAAGCACTTAATCGATCCTTTGGCCAACGAACTTCTGGCAGGGCGATTTGATGCAGGCGATATCATCCTTGCAGAGAAAAGTGAGGATACAATCGTCTTCACACGCAAGTCGAAAAAAACTGAAGCTGCGTAGTGCTGGAAGAAGAAGAAGTAAATTATGAGGGACCCGTACAAAGCGCTCGGAGTGGAATCCGACGCAAGCGCAAGTGAGATCAAGAAAGCCTACCGCAGCCTTGCCAAGAAATATCACCCAGACCGAACCGGTGGCGACAAGAAGAAGGAGGACCGCTTCAAGCAGATTTCCTCAGCCTACGACATCTTGTCCGATTCGGACAAGCGCGCGCAATTTGATACCATGGCCAGTGGCGGCGGTGGTATTCCCGCTGGAGATCTGAGTGATATCTTCGCCCAAATGTTCAGCGGACAACGCGGCGGGCAACGCGGCGGGCAACGGCAAGGCAATCCATTTGGAGGAATGGGAGGAAGTCCATTCGGAGGAATGGGAGGAAGTCCATTTGGAGGAATGGGAGGAGCGCCGCAACAACAAAGACGGCCAGCCCCTAAAGCTCCGGCAAAGCCAGCACCACCCAAGGAGCGCCTGGCCTGCGATGGCTCGACCCTGATTCAAAAAGGCAGCGGACTCTACTCCGATCTACGAATCCCCTTTCATGAAGCCATGGTCGGCATTGTCGCCAAGGTCCCCACCTTGAGTGGAGTTGCTAACGTTCGAGTCCCGCCAGGTACGAGTAGTGGGCAAAAGCTTCGTCTCAAAGGCAAAGGCGCACCCAGAAAACCGTCCAAAGCCAATAGCAGTCCCCACGGAGACCACATTGTTACAATTCATATCGATGTTCCCAAAGTTGAGGGCTCGAAAAGCAGCGCTCTGCTCGCAAAGCTCGTAAAGTCACTAGGAAAAGATAAATCATGAGCGACGATCAACAATTATACCCATCCATCGCCACCAGACTTGACGTAATTCTCCCCGGAGTTGTCACCTCAATCGAAATCGGCCGCGAACGCAGTGCCAGTGCCATCGAGGCAGCACTCAAAGACGGCGGTGAGTTTGTACTGATCCCGCAGCTGGATCCGGAAGTCAATGAACCAGACGCTACTGACTTGTCAAAAGTTGGAGTTCTGGCAGAGATTGCCAAAGCGGACAAACAAGGCCCCAATCGCTATACAGTAGTGGTTCGTGCGCTGCGAAGAGTTCACATCTCGGAATTCATCGAAAGCGATCCTTTTTTGGTCGTTCGGACAACCCCCTTCGTCTCTGAAACGGAAGGAGCTGAAGAGACGATTGAGAAGTCCCGCGCGGCAGTCATAGAAATTCTAACCGTGGAAGAAGACTCTGAGAGTGCCATCGAGAGTATAAAGGAGCTAACTGACTTCGATGAGATCATCGATACGGTAGTTGCGCACCTAGAAATCGATCGAGAACTTCGCATGAAGCTCCTGCTTGAGAGTCACGTTGGCAAACGCGCTGATTTGATTTCCTCACCGCTGCTGCGCATGCGAGATGTACTCAAGCTGCGAACCGATCTAAAGGGCGAGTTCATGGATCCGCAATCGCGAGAGCACAGAGAACAAGTGCTTCGCCAGCGTATGAAGTCGATCCAAGAAGAGTTGGGAGAGGCCGCCGACGACAACGAAATCGCCGAGATGTACGAAAAAGTTTCGGACAGCGAGATGAGCGATGAAGCTCGAGAAGCCAGCAAAAAGCAGCTTCGACGTATGACTGACATGTCACCCGGTACAGCCGAATACAACGTTGCTCACGGTTACGTGCAATGGCTACTGGAATTGCCATGGGGAATTATCTCAGAAGACTCTCTGGATGTTCCTGCAGCGCGAGCGATTTTGGAGGCTGATCACGCGGGACTTGAAACTGTCAAAAAACGAATTTTGGAGTTCATCGCGGTTCGCAAATTAGCACCGCAAAAACAAGGTCCGATTATCTGTCTCGTCGGTCCTCCCGGCGTTGGTAAGACCTCACTCGGACGAAGCATTGCAAACTCCCTTGGTCGTGAGTACGTGCGTATCTCACTCGGTGGCGTCCGAGATGACAGCGAAATCCGTGGTCACAGGCGAACCTACGTTGGTGCGCTTCCCGGACGAATATCAACGGCCTCAAACGAGCCGGTACCATGAATCCGGTCTTCGTCCTCGACGAGATCGACAAAATGAGTGCAGACACTCGTGGAGACCCCGCTTCCGCCATGTTGGAAGTGCTGGATCCAGAGCAAAACGACGAGTTTGTCGATCACTACATCGAGGTATCGGTTGATCTGAGCAAAGTCATGTTCATTGCAACTGCCAACAACCTCGATACCATTCCCGGACCGCTCCGCGATCGTATGGAGATTATCCACGTCCCCGGATACACCGAGATTGAAAAACTCCAGATTGCGCGAAAGTACCTTGTGCCTCGGCAGCAGACGGAGCACGGACTGGAAGACTCTCAGGTTGAAATCACCCAAGAGGCACTTCACAGTCTTGTAGATCACTACACCCGGGAAGCTGGCGTGCGAAACTTAGATCGCGAAATTGCCAGCCTTTGCAGAAATGCAGCGGTTCAGATCGCGGGCAAAAATGCTCCAGAAAAGATCACTATCGATGCTGCTGCGGTCGAGCGAATCCTTGGGCCGGAGAAATACGATCAAGAGATAGCAAATGCCAAACCCGAGATCGGCGTGAGCACAGGGCTGGCTTGGACTCCAGTTGGAGGTGACCTGCTCTTCATCGAAGTTAGAGCGATGCCGGGCAAAGGCAATCGACGATTGACCGGACAACTTGGCGACGTGATGACAGAGAGTGTGCAAACGGCCATCTCTTACATTCGTTCTCGGACAAAAGAGCTCGGTATCGACCCAGCAGCTTTTGATCGCTACGACTTGCACCTGCACTTGCCTGCTGGCGGAATCAAAAAGGATGGTCCTTCTGCTGGTGTCGCAATGGCAGCAGCTATCACCTCCTTATTGTCCAACCGGCCTGTCCGTCACGACATCGCATGTACTGGTGAACTCACACTTCGCGGACGTGTACTGGCAGTAGGCGGCATCAAGACAAAAGTGCTTGCTGCTCACAGAGCGGGGATCAAGATGGTTTTCTTGCCCGAGCGCAATCGCAAAGATCTTGAGGACATTCCTCAGTCGGTTCAGGACGACATGGAGATAAACTTTGTCGCCACAGCAGCAGAAGCATTTGAGTACCTGCTGGGCGATCCAGTGAAAGCCAGTGATGGCTACAGCTCCTTCTTGCCGCCGCTCCCACCAGAGCCGCCCAAAGAAGTGAATATAAACGCGTCCTAGGCCGCCTCAGCAATGAGCCCTAAGGGGCGCAGCCTGATGTTCCCAGCACGGTTGGGAGCATCGGGGAAGCATCGGAAAAACTCTCTGCCGCCCCTTATCTACTCGACGATATAGCTAAAGGTTGGTGTGCTTGGCCGGAGATTCTCCGTTTCCCAAATGCACACCGCTCGCATCGCCTGTTCCCCAGGTGCAAGGGTAACCACTTGCGTAATGGTGCCATCGCTTTGTGTGGGCAAGATAAAGTCCTGGGACTCGCCGCTCTCTTGGTCGAGGACAAAGAGCCGAACTTCCATGTCCGACCTGCCCGCTTCGACTCGAATACGAGTTTGAAACCCAGGCTGGTTTTCGTCCAGGTCGTGCTCCGATGTCAGTACCGGGAGCCCGCTTCCCGACGATTCATCCGGCCCGGCGGACAAGCTCAATTTGCACTGTGGGAAGCCAAGACCATCCCAAACATAGGTGCGCTTTCCCGAACGGTGAACTCCGCACTCGTCTCTCGCTTCTACGAAAAAGACAATCGATCCTTGGGGCACACTAATGTCGGTGAAGGAAATCCCTCCATCCTCTTGCGAAATTCCTGATCCGACGACCACTCGGTCTTCGTCGCCTTGGGCAACAAGCAAGTTCACTTCGATGTCCGGCAACAAATCACTGGCAACTGCGAACGATACTTGGATTCCCTCTGCATCACTCTGGTCTTGACTTGGTTCAATCAAGAAATTAGGCCAGCCAAAACGCACTCGATCGCAGGCTCGCTCAGGAGGTTCACCACAGGCATACAAGAACAGGCACGGAAGTAGTAGCAGTCTAGTCATGAGTGGGTGGACTCCAGATTTGCATCGTGACAATTGTACATTAGGGCGCAGGGAGAAATTTGTAGATAACACCGTCGAGAGACAAGAGGTAGACTTCGCCCTCTTCATCCTCTGCAAAGGCGGAAACGTTGGCCAAACGATACCTCGGGTCGAGAGCTTTCTTCCAATTCCAATGCTTCTCTACTCCGGCTTTTGACCACTGAAAGCTGCGCAGAATCGCGGTGCAAAAATCGGAGTAGAAATAGGTTCCTGCAAGCGAGGGTATGGCTTTACCGCGATACACAACGCCACCTGTTATTGAACAACCGGTTGCGTGGTCAAACTCAATCACGGGCTCGATTAGCCCTTTGGAAGTACAGCCAGACTTGCCAAAGCAATGTTTGCCCTCCCGCGTGGACCAACCAAAATTCGCGCCATCGATATCCTTGGCAGCAACGACATTGATCTCCTCCCATTTGTCCTGTCCGACGTCAGCAATGTAGAGGTCACCGTTACTCCTATCAAAGGTAAAACGCCAAGGGTTGCGCAATCCGCTCTGTACCGTTTCGACCTTCTTGGAGCCAACATCGATTCGCAGCATTTTACCCAAGAGATTGCTCGGGTCCTGAGAGGCCCGTTTGGGGTCGCCACCAGCGCCGCCATCGCCCATTCCTACGTAGAGTTTTTTGTCCGGTCCGAATTCGAGATAGCCCCCATTGTGATTTCGCCATGGCTGATCGACCCGCAGCAGGACCAACTCTGAGCTGGGGTCCACCTTTGCGCTGGTTCCCTTGGTGGCCGAAAAACGAGACACGATTGTCGTCCCCGTTTTGTCCGTATAATTTACATAGAGGAATCCGTTACCCAAGAAATTCGGATGGAAGGCCAAGCCCAGCAAGCCCTGCTCGCTGTGTGACGTCGATATTTTCTTACTCAGATCAAGTAATGCCTCGCTTTGCACTACCCCCTTTTCAATCGCCAGCACTTTTCCGGTTTGTTCGACGACGAAAAGCCGCTTCAATGGATCCCCGCTAAAGTACTCCAAGCCCAGCGGCTTACTCAGCCCCCGGTGAATTCGCTCCAACTTTACTTTTTTCGCTATGTCCGAGGGCACGGGCTTTAGGCTGTCGCGATGCTTGCTCACTCTCTTTGCCCGTGCAGAATTCGCGCAACCGGCGACAATCAAACTAGCGATCAGCAACAAGGACACGTTGGAAAACGCTGGACGCAAAACCGAGGAAATACTGAGCACAACTCAGGCTACCTCAAAAACGACGAAGCGCCGGTAAGAAATCCTTACCCACGCTACAATCGTCTACCAGCATCTGAATGCGGAGGTCTAACTCCTCCAACACCAACCGGGCCGACCACACCTAGAAGCATTGCTCTTATCGGCAGCCCCTTAGGTCATGTGATGAGCTATTAGTTCTTCGTTCCGCAGTCGGCCCACTCCACCAGATCTGCACGCTCCATGACTGCTGGTGTCGATGTTGCCGAAGAAGGTGGCATAGTCGACGCGACTCCAGCCCGCCGTTTGGCAGCGGATATATGCGTTTTTACGAGATCGAAGGTATCAAAGTTAATGGTATTTGGAGCATTTTTTCGATCGGCACCGGACTTCGCAGAATCGTGGCACTCGAGGCAGTGATCCGCAAAGAATTGCTGTCCGAAGTTGTCGTAGGTCAGCGTCGAGGTAGTGCAGTCGAGTCCGGGATTGGGATCTGCAGGGTCGTCGTCCTCACCACATGCGGCGAGGGAAAATGTAAGAGCGAGAGTAAGTAGTGAAAGTCGGATCAAGGTATACCTTTTGGTTTTGGGTGTTGGGTCGCCAGCCAGACAGCCAGACAGCCAGACAGCCAGACAGACAAGTAAAGAGGCGAGTAGTGGACCTGTAGTGCAGGGCCGTTCCTCTGTAGACTATCCTTGGAATGCCGCATATAACAGTGACGTGGGTCAAAATACTCTGTTGTTTATCTGCCTAGTTACGTAGAAATTTGCATGGGTACTACTTTATACTCACAGCGCGAGCCGCTAATTGCTCCAATCTCAAGATTCATTGTAACGTTTTTAGGAGACCCAAATGAGCAAAGAAGAAATACGACTCACCACACTCGTAGAACACGGCGGTTGAGCGGCCAAAATTGGTCCTGAGGACCTCGCTCAAGTTTTGAGCGTACTGCCAAAAATTACCGACGCTGCTGTTCTAGTAGGAGCTAGCACTTCGGACGACGCTGCTGTCTACAAAATCTCGGACGAGCTTGCGTTGATACAAACCGTCGATTTCTTCACGCCGATCGTCGACTCCCCCTTCTCGTTCGGTGCCATCTCCGCTGCCAATAGCATTAGCGATGTCTATGCCATGGGCGGAACACCGACGTTGGCAATGAACATCGTCGGGTTTCCTCGGAATAACCCGGACGCCCCGTTGTCCGTACTCGGTGAAATCCTTCGCGGGGGCGCGGCGAAAGCCACGGAGGCTGGTATCAGTATTGTTGGCGGACACACGATCGATGACAACGAGCCCAAATACGGAATGGCCGTAACCGGTTTTGTCCACCCGGACAAAATCTGGCGCAACATCGGAGCAAAACCCGGTGACCGACTCATCCTGACGAAGCCTCTGGGAATGGGAATCATATCCACTGCGATGCGCGCACAAATTGCGTCCGACTCCCTCTGTGAGAGGGCGATCACGTGGATGGAAATGCTCAACAAATTGGCGGCAGATTCTGCTCGTGATCTCGATGTGCATGCGTGTACTGACGTCACAGGATTCGGCTTCCTCGGACACCTGAGAGAAATGCTAGGTGATGATATCGATTTCTCGGTTCGTGTATCCTCGGTTCCGGTTATTGAGGGCACGCGCAGCCTTGCTGCAGACGGCCATGTACCTGGTGGTAGCCGGCGAAACTTACGCTCTCTGGAAAAAGTCGTGACCTATGCCAGTGACGTCACTGAGGTAGATCAAGATATCCTATGTGATGCACAGACCTCCGGTGGGCTGCTCTTTGCACTGCCCGAAACCGATGCCAAAGCCTATATCGCCAAATGTAACGATGCCGGCGGACACGCTAGCGACGTTGGCGAAGTCATACCTGGTACTGGGCGCATTACGGTCAGTGCGTAGCGCGAAACGCCTGCTTCTCCAACCCTCGTAGTATCCATACTGTGGACAATTCAACGCTAGCCGCAAGCCTCCGCGATGCTCGTGCTCGCCAGCTCTCAATTTTTGAAGATCTGAGCGAGCAAGAACAACTCGGAACCCAAGAACATCACTTGGAACCTCCCATTTGGGAAATGGGCCACGTTGCGTGGTTTCAAGAACTGTACCTTTTGCGACAGATGCAGGGAAACGCTGCGATTTTGTCCCAGGGCGACTCCGTGTACGACTCATTCAACGTCTCGTACAAGAAACGCTGGTCCCACGATTTCCCGAGTACGGAGGAAACGCTTTCATACGCCCAAGAGGTGCTAGATCGATGTCTCGCGAGGCTTAGCGACACACCATTATCGGACAAGTCAGCGATTATCTATCAACTTGCCATTGCCCACGAGCAAATGCACACTGAGAACCTGATGGCCGTGCGCCGGCAGATGCATTACGGTACATCGCGGTCCATTTCAAACTCGGACATTGATGACGGCTACCTTGCCTTCGACGTGAAGCTCCCAGGTGGAGAGTTTCAGCTTGGCGCACGCCGCGATCGTGGCTTCACGCTCGACAATGAGGAGTGGGCACACCCAGTCCAAGTTGCGCCCTTCTCCATTTCAAGTACTCCAGTTACCAATGCCGAGTTTGCGGAGTTTCTCGACGCTGATGCATACAAAACACGCTCGCTGTGGACAAAAGATGGCTGGAATTGGCGGAGGCGTTCGGACATAGGCGGGCCGCTCTACTGGAAAAAATCTGATGGCCAGTGGCTTGAACATCACTACAATGAGTGGCAGCCCATTCGGCCGTGGCACCCGGTCTGTCATATCAATTTGCATGAAGCTCGAGCGTTTTGCCGTTTTGCCGGACGCCGGCTTCCGACGGAGGCCGAGTGGGAGATGGCAGCCTCCTTCGATCCCCAGACACAAGAAAAGCGATTGTTTCCTTGGGGCGATAGCCCGCCGGACTCAACCCGTGTACACATGGATCTGGAATGTCGTGGTACCATTGATGTCCGGGCCAAAGCCGCAGGCGATTCAGCACTCGGCTGTCGACAAATGGTCGGCAATGTCTGGGAATGGACATCCAGCAAACTTGTGCCCTACCCCGGTTTTGAGCCTGGAGTCTACGCCGATTACAGCCAGCCCTATCTGGGTATCAAGCCAGTGTTACGCGGGGGTAGCTGGGCCACGCATCCCGGACTGATTCGAAATACCTGGCGAAACTTCTTTATCAAGCACCGCCGAAACATCTTCGCTGGCATGCGAACCTGCGCGCTCTGACTCGTTTCAGAGCTGAGGCCTTTGGGCACAATAAAAGCTCCCTTACGGGGTTAGGATGACCGGCGACTGCAATCCGCTGAACTGCAGATTGCCCACGACAACAATATGGCCCGCACCGCCACCACCGCCACCCGCTCCTGCAGGGGAGTTCTCGCCTACTTGCCCATTGGGTTGACCGATAATTGCCCCGGTTCCACCGTCCCCTCCAAAGAAGGTTCCGGGCCCTGGGAAAAACTGAGAACCACCCGCGCCGCCAGTACCATCT
>JAESTW010000597.1 GCA_016763395.1 Kofleriaceae bacterium | reverse complement strand
TGTGCCGATCGAGGGCAAGCCACGCGGGGCAATTCATATTGCTAGCTTGCCCAATCGCGCTGATTCACTCATTGCCCACTTGCGCAGGCGGCCTGGGCACGAGAAGGTAGACCGGCGATATGTGGAAAGCAGATGTCATAGTCATTGGTGGCGGCCTGGCCGGTTGTGAGGCGGCTTGGCAGCTGGCGCAGCGCGACCTCAAGGTTTCGCTAGTCGAGATGAAGCCTGTGCTTATGTCCAAGGCGCATCAGACACCGCTGTTGTGCGAGCTTGTCTGCTCCAATTCTCTACGGTCGAATGAACCGGTGGCTGGGGCAGGGCTGCTCAAACAGGAATTGCGACGTGCGGGCTCCATGGTTATCGACTCGGCGGATGCCAATTCGGTTCCTGCCGGCTCCGCTCTCGCTGTCGAGCGCTTCGGTTTTGGCCGGACAGTGACCCAGCGTTTGGCACTGCATCCCAACGTCCGGCTCGAGCGCCGGGTTGTCAGTGAGTTGTCCCTCGACACACCTACCATAATTGCCACAGGCCCACTGACGGGCGGCGGCTTGGCAGGCAAGATTCGCGACCTCTTCGGTGGCGACAAACTCTTCTTCTACGATGCCATCGCTCCCATTGTCTCTGCGGACAGCATCGATCCAGAGACCTCGTTTCGAGCGTCGCGCTGGGGCAAAGATCAAAGCGAAGGCGGCGACTACATCAACTGTCCTTTGGACAAAGACCTGTACTATGAGTTTGTCCGGGAGATTCAGGGGGCGCGGAAGATTGTGCCCCACGAATTTGAGGAGAAACACTTTTTCGAAGGTTGCTTGCCCATCGAAGTGATGGTGTCTCGCGGTGAAGACGTCTTGCGCTACGGTCCCATGCGTCCGGTCGGTCTCGATGACCCTCGGACAGGTCGCTGGCCCTACGCGCTGATTCAGCTTCGCCCGGAGAATCAATACCGAACCTCGTACAACATGGTTGGCTTTCAGACTCGAATGGCTTACCCGGAGCAAAAGCGCATCTTCTCGATGGTGCCGGCGCTAGCCAATGCAGAGTTTTTGCGTTTTGGCTCGATTCATCGCAATACCTTCGTCGACTCGCCACGCCTCATGGGGCCGCAAATGCAGCTTATCGATCAGCCGAACATTCGCTTCGCCGGACTGATTACCGGAGTGGAGGGCTACATCGAATCCTGCGCTATGGGCATGATGGCAGCTCTCTTTACCGAAGCGAGTATTCGTGGACGCACCCTTGAAATACCGCCAGAGACAACCGCTTTAGGCGGGCTCTACAATCACATCGCGCGCCCCAGGGCCAAGGACGAGAAGTTTGGGCCAACCAACATCAACTTCGGGCTCATGCCAGGGCTCTCTGTCCGGGCCAAGAAGAAAGATCGCAAGCGCATGATCGCCGAGAGAGCGTACGCCGATTTGAGCCCTTGGCTCACGTCGATTGAGCCTGTGTCCGCAGGCTGAGACACCGGCTACAGTACGACCAGCCTTGTTCTTTTATTGGTACAGGTACGTCCACTGCGTGTTGCCAGAACCGCGGATCCAGATGTAGCCTTCACGCGTTTTTTGTATCACCTGCCCGTACACGTCGTAGCGAATATGGGTAATTTCATCGGCTACCCCGTCCATGTCGTGCATGCCTCCATCGCAGCGAATCTCGGTGACCTGTGACAAGTAACGATAGACGCATTTGATGTTGGGCAGCCCATCGTTTGGTCCCGCAAGATCTTGGTCCACCGTGCGCTCAACCACACGCCCATCTTCATCGTAGAACCAACGAGTCGTTGCCCTCACTTCGTCGACTTCACCATTGTCAGCGACCACCAGAGTGCGTTCCTCGATGCGCCGACCTTCATTGTCGTAGTCATACTCTCGAATTTCATTGCCGTAAGGTCTCTCGAATTCATACACAGAACGAAGCAGCCCGTTGTCTCCGTAGGTGTAGTCAAGGCGACGATTCGCTTCATCGGTCCAAGTGTTGTGCTCGATCACTTGCCTCAGGCGGCCCTCTTCGTCGTAGTAGTAGTCAATCACCTCCTCCTCCTGGTCCGTCCAAGCCGAATAGTCTCTGCGATTCATAGGCTTGCCCTGCTCGTTGTATTTGTAGGTTGAGTAGCTGCTAGGTGTGCACGAGCCATCGTGAAAACTCGCCGTCTCCACTATGCTTGGCCCTGGCGCTCGGCCGGAGCCAGAGCGAGGCTGCCTGCATTCGGGCTCGCTCTCACAAGCGGCCAAAAGGACTAGCGGAAGAATCAGCGCTCCGTAATAGTTGAGGTGCATGCCCAATCAAGACGGAGCGAGGAGACAATTCGTAACGCCGCCTTATACTTTTTTTCCAGCTTAACTCATATTTCCAGAATCCAGCGATCGCGCTGCTCGTCTCTGCGAAGCACCCGGACAGACACTTGGTCTCCGAGCCGATACTTGACGCTCTCGCCCAGAAGCAGTGAGGAGCCGTCTTTGCTCGGCTTGAGTCGAGCCTTCGCGAGATTCAGATACACTTTGACGTCAATTGGGGGCTCGTCCAAGCGGATGTAGGCCTTCTTGCCCTGGGCGCCCATCAGAGTGCCGGAGAGACTGTTTTGTGCAGCTAGAGCATCGGCAAAAAGCTGATTGAGTACCAGCTTGTTGGCCTTGCTTGTCACTTGCGCCTGTAGTGATCTAGCGGCATTGGCGCGTGAGACCACTGCCGCACGCAATTCGCTGTCGATACTTCCGTGGCCGGCCTGGGCTTCGAGAATCTCCCCGTGTAAGAATACGCCAATCATTTCTCGCATGGGGGCGCTGAAACGGGCGTACATGGCAGCGCCGACCCCGTGGTGTCCACCTAATTCCGTTTGAAAGTTTGACCGCACATTGGCCATGACCGCTTGCCTGTGAATCGCCATGGCAATGCGTCCCTCTGCCCCGGTGTCCGGTAGCTCCTCTAAGTATTGCCGCAAGGGGAGTTCTCCGTCCCGACTCCAGTACCACTGTGGTCCACTCAGAGATTGCGCTTGCAAAAGTGAGTGCAACATTCTCTCGAAATTTTGCATCTTTTCATGGGACGGAGCGGGGTGCACTCGGTAGATTGGCTCGACGAAGTCAAAGCCATTCTCGGACAAGTAGCGCGCGCCTTCGATATTGCAGAGCAGGGAGAGTTGTTCGTTGAATAGCTCAACTTCGTGGCGCACCGCATTGCTCGCCGAAAAACGCACGCCACCGGACACCAACGTTGCTTTTACCTCTTGCCGGCGATAGCGTACGACACCGCGTTCTTCGGCCAAGAGCATTCGCAGGTGTCCGACGCGAGATAGAAGCGTGAGGCTGGCATCCACCGCACTGCCAAAACCTGGGCCACCTCCGTAGTATTCTTGCACGGCTGCAAAAGAGAGTTTCCCCCGGCTGCGGATTCGGGCCGAGCGAATTTCTGTTTTTGTGCACCGGCCATCGGCGTCGAGGGTCATCGAAAATACCAGCGCTCTCCGAAGTACATTGGCATTGAGAGACACCAGGCCCTCGCTCAACTCTCTTGGCAGCATGGGAATCATAAAGCCCGGCATGTAGTAACTGGCGCCGCGGCGAAGCGCTTCTGCGTGTAGTCCGGTACCCGGTTTTACATAGTAAGACGCGTCCGCCAAGGCGTAGTGTACAAGGTGACCCTCGCTCAGCTCTTCGACAAAGAGTGCTTGGTCCAAGTCGAGAGAATCCGCCCCATCGATGGTGACAAAGGCCATGTGAGTGAGGTCGAGTAGTTTCGGATCGGAAATTCCCGGGTTTTTCAGTAGGGATACAACCTCGCGCTCGACCTTCGCCGGGAAGATCGGACACAGTTTTCGCTCGGCAGCGAGTTGGTAGAGCGCCGCTTCAGCGGAGCCTCCCTCTGCTAAACACTGAGATTCTCTCGCTTTGATTTCCCAAATCGCTCCTTCCTCTTGCCCAGAGCTCGCCGGCTGAGTGAAATCACTGTAGAGGTCGACTAGTTGGCCGTCTCGAACGATTGCGACAAAATGTTGTGCTGTATCCACCGCTGCATTCTCGCAATTCTCGGTGCCGGCATCGACGACTTAGGGACCTTTCTGGCACACTTGGACTCAGCAGCTATGACTTCTGAGACGAAACAACAAATGTGCATGCCGGCGGGCTCCCCTGAGCTCTTGAACAATGGGTTCTCGAACACACTGGAAGGGCAATAGCGAGATGTTGGATTTGAAAGCGAAACTTGCAGCAGCCGGAGTTGTCAGCGCGAAGCAAGTCGAAGAGTTCGATGAGAAAGAAGCCAAAGCCAAAGAGGAAAAGAGCCGACGCGCCAACGAGCGAAAGAAGCCGCAGCAGTCTCGGCACAATTCGCAGCGAAGCGGACAGCCTAAGCGAGGCGGCGGATCCAACAGCGGCGGTGGATCTAAACAAGGTGGCGGAGCCAACCGAGGTGGCGGACAGTTCAACAAACGAGGCGGCTCAGCAAAGAAGAAGCCGAGCAAAACTGCCAGCGATGTAGAGACCCTAAAGTCTCTCAACAAAGGAGAAGCCTACGTACGAATTCGCAAGGTAGTAGAGCACAGCCGGCTTGATGACAAAGAACAGACCATACCCGGGGTTGACGACCAAACATTCAACTTCGTGACCGCGCAAGGCCGTATCAGCAAACTCTACGTCACGGTTAAAACCGCCAAGAGCTTGAGTGATGGCAACGCCGCGATCTGCGCCTTTATGTCGCATCACGGTTTGTCCCACTGCGTACTGCCCAAAGACATCGCCCTCGACTTTGCTCAGGTCTTTCCTCTTTGGTTGCGACATCTTCGGGGACATGAAGCAGCCGGACAAATTGAAGCGCCGCCAGAGCCAGAACAAGAACCAGAATCGAAACCGGACAAGTCGGCCGAGGTTGCACAGACGTCCGAATCGGGCAAAGTAGCCGAGGCGGTTACAAGCACTGAAGTGGCCGAAGGTGTTAGTGCCAGTGACGGTATCGGGAAGTGACCATCCCCGCAGAACCAAACCAATGGCTGATAGTGGCGGGGTCTGCGGCGTTCGAAGTTGCCTTACACAATATGGTGAGGCCCTGCCTCGATAGATTCACACGACACAGGGGCTCCCCCATAAGAGTACTTGGTTGGTTTTATTCAGGGACACCACGGCGCCCTAGCGGGATAAAATCGAGACAGACGGCATGCTAAAGCCAAAGGCGGACATTGCGGACAGGCGCATCGCCTCGGCACTGCCAGTGGTCAAGAAAATGTCTGGGTTCTTGCTGTCCGCTCCCATGATGGGGGCTGGGCGCCAGTGCATAGACAGATACTTGAGAGTCTCGGCAGCTGGATCAATCACAAATGAAGGTTTTGTTATCTTTGTGAGTGCCGGCAAAATTGCCATGTAGTGAGTACAGGCTGGAACAAGGGTCGCAATGGTGGGCAAGTCGTCACCTAGAATTTCTCCCAGGGTGGCCAGTAACTCCGCACCGCTGGTAACGCCTCTTTCCACGAGCGCGGACAAGGGTTGCGCGATTTTGGCAATACAAGCTAGCCCTGCGTCTTCTAGTCCTTGTTGGTAGATGCCGCTGTCTATGGTTCTTTTGCCCCCAAGCACTAGCACCGGAGCTTGGCTCTTGGGGAGCTTTCGCAGAACAGCCAGTGTAGGCTGAATAACTCCAATACAGGGCAGGCCGAAACTTGTGTCAACGGCCTGATTGATGGCCTCACTCTTGTCGTCGCTGAGGGTAGTGCTGGCGGCATTGCACGCGATGACCACATGGCTTGCTCCGCGCTCAGCCAGGATTTCTACCAAGTGAGCGAGCCGGCGGCGCAAATCGACATCTGCGAGTTTTCCGTAGGGAGTGAAACCCGAGTCCGAAAGGTATATTGTCTGAACTTGCGGAAAGGCCTTGTGAAACTTTCGAGCGAAGTCGATTCCACCGATTCCCCAATCAACGATACCCAGGCAGCGCATAGAGTTCGCTACTGCGCGGCCGGTGGACCTAGTGGCCCCGAATTGAAGGCGAGAATTCGCGAGCGCATGCCAATATTGAGTACTTCGATGCTGCCCTTGGGATAGCGACTTTCAAGATACCAGCGCATCTCGTGTTCTGAGCGGATGGGGTTGAAGCTGAGCATTTTTTTCCAATTCTTGTCTGCAACCAGCCGGACAAGGTTGCCGCGGAAGCGATTGTTCTTGTACGAGCGAACTCGCTCGCTCAGCTTTTGCGACAAGACCGTGCGCATTTCGCGTACTGATGGCCTACAGGCCACGATGTCGATGATGTAGATGCGGCCTCCTGGCGCGAGAACACGGTGTATCTCGGCCATCAT
>JAESTW010000596.1 GCA_016763395.1 Kofleriaceae bacterium | reverse complement strand
TACCCCTGCTCGAGCGTTGGTACGTCCAGTCGCCATCACCTCCGGACAACGCCCTCCTCCTATTGTGGCTCCATCGATTGAGTACGTGAGGGGAGATGCCAGTGATAGCGCATCGCTGCGCAGGGTCTTATGCGATGTGACAAAGCTCTACTTAGCAATGGGGAACGGACCACAGCAAAGAGAGATAGAACTTCTCGTAGTTCAGGAGGCGAAGCGGGCAGGCGTTGAGCACATCGTAAAACTATCAGCCCCCATTGTCGGCCCGACTGTACCGGTCGCGATTGCTCGCATGCACTTCGAGGTGGAACAAGCGATCGAAGTTTCAGGCATGGACTACACGCATCTTCGTCCCTTTGCATTTATGCAAAACCTCTTTAGCCTCTTGCCGACCATTCACAAATTCGGACTCTTCTTTGGCCGCTGCGGTGATGCACCCCTGAATTTCGTGGACGCACGCGACATCGCCGCGGTTGCCATGCATGCACTCACGAAGCCGGGAAGTGAAGGACGTGCATACCAGCTCACCGGACCGGACGCGATGAGCTATCGAGACGTTGCGAATCGTATCTCAGCGCTCGGACGCCCGGTAACGTACGTAGACCAGTCACCAGAGAAGTTCCGAGCTGGGTTGGAACGGGCTAAGCATCCCGCTTGGCTTGTGCACACCTTTTAGAAATTCAAGAACTGACGCTCGCGCAGCCGGAGTCCCCTACGAGTACAGTTGCAGACCTACTTGGCCGACAGCCACGTAGTTTGAATGCCTTTCTCACGGAGAACCGAGACCGTTTTTTGGGGCCGAGAAGTATAACGCGCCTCGCGCTGCGTTTGCTGCCGATCAGTCGCAGCCAACCGAAATATTCACAATGAGCACCATGGCTCGATAGGTCGACGAGCTGATTGCCGACGGCACTCGAACCGTAGGATTTCTACCTCTACGCTCGATTGGGTCACGCACTAAAACGAGTCACTACTTTAATTGACGAAAATTCTGACGTTTGGGCACTTTGGTCCGTGTATCTATTCTAGATATGACCTTTGGTACCGATGAATCGATCCGCCCGCTTAAGCAATGTCTTCGTCTCCGGCGCTTGGCAGTATTCACGCTTTGTATTGGTGCCTTACTAGTTGGACGGGCGGAGGCAGAGGCAGGAGCCAATTCGACCCTAGAGAGCGTGCTTCGGTACGCCACGAAAGTGCCATGGAGTGATGTGGGGCACTCGGCATTCAATCGCTTCCGCCGTTCCATTGTGCTTGGCCCCTATGCAGGAGCAACAGGTGTTGTAGGAAGTAATGATGGGAACGGTGGCTCTCTTTCCTTTGGTGTCTCGTTTTCGCACTTCGACATTCCGATTGTTCCTGATCTCTCCGAGTTCGAAGAAATTGTAAAAGGACGATTCGTTGCGGCCATCAAAGAGAAGCTCCGGAGTCTCGCTGGCAAACCTTCAAAGCTCGAATTGGCGCAGCTTGCGAAAGAGACATGGAGAGAAGTGTTATCCGCGTTCGTAGATGGGCCACCCCGGACGATTTTCGAAGAGCCCGGGGTGCGAATACACGCAGAAACCAGCTACCAGCTCGCTACAAAGGACTGGCAGGTTCGCGGGACGGTTGGCATGGGCATTGGGGGGCTTTCCGTGGCAGTGGCCTTAGGGGCCCAAGCGGGTGAACGCGACTATCTCTTTGTCGGCGCCGAACTCAGCAAACCTCTTATCTTTGGTAAAATTCGTACTCCCGTATTGGACATTCTCGTCCGGGTAGACCATGGTTTGGGAGACGGGAGCGACTTCCGAAGTGTAGCTCTTGGAGCCAGAATCACACTAGATATTCTCTGAGAGGTTGAGCGACGGAGAGCTGCCGATTTTGACACCGTCCATTCTCGAACCGCTAGTTGTGGGCTACGAAAAACGCGTTTTGTTCAGTGTTATTCGCAGCAAAGAAACGACTGGTCAATGGTCACCAAGTACAAAATTTGGTTACTCACATAGAATTGGGGAGCGTTGTGGAATTAATAGGGGGTAGTAGCCACATGGGTCCAAACGGACCGCTGAGCTAGGCTTTGAAGGTCAGCAGCGGACGCATGCGGGCTACGGGCGCGACGATGCCGACATCTGCTTGGATACCCACAACCTCCTCAATGGGCTTGTAGGCGGCAGGCGCTTCTTGAACCAGGCGCTCTTCCTTCAGTGTGATGCACTCGACTCCGCTGAGCCCCAGGTCGATTCCTTTCTTCTTGCCTTGCTTCATTTGGTACCTGGTCTTAGCCCGTCCGGCGCCATGAGATGCCGAATTTAGATACCGGGCATTTCCGAGTCCTGCCATCAAATAGGACGAGTGTCCCATCGAACCCGGGATCAGCACAGGTTGTCCAAAATGTGCAGGCGTCGCGCCTTTGCGATGTATGTAAAGACCACCCTCCTCCAATATCACGTTGTGAGGCACATCAAAAAGAAGCGGAACCTCGCGATCGTGGCCATAGACCTCCCGGACACGAAGACGAACGATCTCAGCGAGAAGCAAGCGATTGACCGAGGCGTAGTTCGACGCGCTATTCATAGCTACCAAGTACTCCTGAGCAGAATCTCCATGTAAGGGAAAGATTCCACTCCTGGGAAAGCTCAACCCCGATGGCCACTCCTTCTTGGCTCGCTCGATCCAGTAGTTTCCGATCGACACGCCAGCCATTCTCGAACCGGAATGGATCATAAAGACCACCTGTCCGGGCTTCACACCCCATTCAAAAGCTCTACGCCGATCCATCACCTCTTCAACAACCTGGATTTCGACGAAGTGATTGCCACCGCCAATGGTTGCTAAAGATGGATCTCGCACCACATCGCGATTGTCCGGTACCATGCAACTAGGCGCCCATTTACTTAAGCCATCGTAACTGCCAAGGCCGTAGATGTTGTCGAGTTCCGCGCTCAGCTGAGCCATACTCGACTTCGACAAGCGGCCCAGTGGATCGCCTCGGACATCATCTAGCCAAGCCATGCACCCTCCATCGAAGATTGCCTTCATACTGGAAACACGCATCGGTAGATCGCGAGTCCCCAGTAGCAAATCTCCTTTCAGGAGTTTTACCAACTCATCTTTGCCGGCGATGAATCGCTCAACATTCAGATCACTCACATGCAGCCGCATTCCACACTGAATATCGGTGCCAATAGCCTGCGGAATCACCATATCCCTCGTCGTCGCTACAACAGCTCCCACGGGAACAATCGTTCCAGGGTGAAAATCCGGTGTCGCAAACGCGGCACGAACTTCACCACCAGCTGGATGCCGGACAGAGGCAAAGGAAACCAGTTGTTTCACCGCCTTGCTTTCCAGCCGCAAGGTATCCGGAAGTAATATTTCTGCGCTAGCGTCGGTACTTTCACCTGCTAGCCGGACCCGGAATACCGGCCCTTTTTTTGTCACCGCAATACCATCGCGGGCGAGAGCCTTAAAGACTCTCTCATTGGAACAAACCATCGCTGCTTCCTCGTTTAGAAGATTTTGTGGCGCAGGGCCACGTTTCTCAGTTCACACGAAATCGCGCGTAACACTAAGACTAAACGAAGGTGCAGCAGCCAGCAGTCACCTTCTTCTACCTAAGAAATAGCAAAACCTGTCCGGTCTGGCAAGAACTATTTACTAGCCACTCCATTGAGCCTGACTCGTAGAGCATCGAAAACCTCGAAAATTGTGCGCCCAATTCGGCTCGTGGCGCCCTGTCAACTTCGTCAATTCGTGACTATGTTCGAGGCCATAATCGCAGGGCTTTCTAGCTGCCTAGTCGGTGTTGCGGTCTCCCTGATGGAACTTGAATGAATCATCTAGCTACACCCTTTCGACTTTTCTTTGTTGGCGCCGGACTAATCGCCGCCATCCTCATCCCGCTTTGGCTCCTTATTCTAACCGGCCATGCTAGTCCGAGTGAGAATTTACCGCCACTCGCTTGGCACGCCCACGAAATGCTCTTTGGCTATCTTGGCGCAGTACTCGCGGGATTTTTACTCACAGCGACTGTGAATTGGACAGGAATACCGACCTCAGGTCCCATCGGCACCGCAATGCTCTTTTCTCTATGGCTATTGGCCCGAATTGTCCAGTCGCTTCACCTATCCATTCCCGGAGGAGACTATCTAGGTTTAGTCTTTTTCTTAGGAGTTGCTCTCGCCATAGGCCAGGCCATTGTCCGATCTCGTCGGTGGCGCAACATTGGGTTCCCTCTCCTGCTCGTCGTATTGGGCGCCAGTGATCTTCTCATACATCTCTCCGCACAGGGACATATTGACTCCATCTGGGGCAAACGAGCCATCTGGCTAGCAGTGGACGCAATCGCACTCATCATACTCATATTCGGCGGACGAGTCGTTCCGATGTTTACGAAGAACAAGCTCGGACTAGGTGATCCGCGCAAAAAAGGCCTGTTGGATTACGCCAGCCTAGTCGCCCTGTCCGCTTTGATGCCGATACATGCCCTCAGCTTGTCTCCTACAATCGAAGCGGGGGCTTGGCTGGTTTCAGGCATACTGATCTTGCTGAGACTCTATGGTTGGGGTGGTTCCAAAGCACTCAAGGTCCCGCTGCTTATGGTCTTGCATCTCGGCTGGCTACTCACGGGCCTGGGAATGATTCTTATCGCCTGGGTACTGTTTCGCCCCGGGTTAATGCCCTATTCCTCCGCGCTTCACCTGCTCTTTATCGGTGGTTTCGGTAGCCTCTCGCTTGGTATGATGGCAAGAGTAACCCTCGGACATACCGGTCGGACAATGAGCGCTGGCCGGCCTGTCGCTGTCAGCTTTCTGGCAATTTTGCTCGCCGCTGGTATTCGCACCCTCGCGCCCTTCTTCCCTATCGAGCACTACTCAAGCTTACTGTGGGGAGCCGGCATCGCCTGGTCCCTAGGATTTCTGCTTTTTGTCGTGACGAACATCTCGGCACTGCTATCCCGAAGAGCCGACGGAAAGCCCGGTTAGAACTGCGCCTCTCACCTCCCGTTTCGATTTGGGATCGCTTCGTTTCACATGGGTACACTGAGAGACTGTGGGCAGCCTATTCATTTCCCGCCAGGCGCATCCTGTGGGCAGTTTTGTGACTCGATCTCGACACTCGATATCGTGAGTTCCACATCGCTAAGGTCGGCAGAGGGAGTACCGCCAAAGAGCCACAAGTTGATGTGAAGTCTATGCTCGTTTGGAGTCGGCCTCTCCGTGCCAAGGTATCTCCAAGTCATCGGAGCCAGCGAATCCGGCGTTATCGAGAAATCGATACTCTCTGGCTCCCAGTTAATTGTCACTACAACCCGCCTAGTTGCGGGTGCTACCTTAAGAGTACGGATTCGCGTGGCTGGAACTGCGGGGGCAACCACAAATTGGGCGTTGGGACCACCTAACTGGCCCCACTTAGCGAATTCCACATCTATTTCACTCGTGTCAGATCGATAAAGAAAGACAGCTGCCACCACGCGGGGATCGAGCAGGCCAATGGGGCCTTCGATTTGGGCGGTGACGCGCGAGTAACAACACGGGAGCGAGGTGCTAACTTCACTACTGAGCCATCTGCCGCCACTTGTACGAAGCCTGAGATGAAGCCTGCCGGCAGAGTCTACGAAGACCGACTCTTTGGCCGACGACCAGTAGTTGGGGCCAGCTCCTAGCAGTACCTCGCTCTCACGCACATCCCATAGAAGACCGTGGGCGGAGATCGTGTGAGTCGCCCATCCACCTCCACTGGGCAGTTGTGCGCGATACCGCGGCGATTTGGGTGTACAACCACCGAGAAAAACACTCAGGAGCAGTAGTAGACTTCGAGGCACAGCCACCACTAACGCAAGAAATGTGCCCAGCGATTGGGCTGAGCGCGCCCTAGACTCGCTCCGCCTCGGTGGTCTCTGTCCGGCCTACGATAGGCCAAGGACAACTACACGCAGGTTGCGGAGCAACCGTCGGCGCCTACTGTGTTTCCGTCCTCGCAATTTTCTCCACTGTCGATAACGCCATTGCCAGTTAGAACTGCGCCCTTAATCGACGCTAATCAGCGAGACGTCGAACACAAGTGTACCCGCTGGATAACCAGCCTGTCCTTGATAGGCCAAGTGCTCAGGCACCCAAAGCCGATACTCACTGCCCGTCTTCATCAAGAGCAAGGCCTCCGTCCAACCAGCGATGACTCCACCAACCGCGAAGGAAGAAGGTCGTCCGCGCGACACCGAACTGTCGAACATCTGGCCATCCACCGTCCAGCCTGTGTAGTGCACCGTGACTTTGTCGCGACCCCTAGGAAAAACTCCATTGCCCTGTTTTAGAACCACGTAGACAAGTCCACTCGCCGTCGTGACTGCCGTCTCCGGAGGTTGCGCGACATCGGCTGGCGCCGCAATCTGAGTTCCGCTACCTCGGCAACTAGCGACGAGGAACAAGAGGCAAAGTAAGAAACGTGGCATGGCCGGAGTCTACTCCGCTTATCGGCCCAGCGACTGGGTTGACTCGGCCAATTGCCGTATCTTAGTGTCAATGCAATGCGTATTCAATATTGTCTCGTAGTGGTCTTGGTTGGCGCGTGTACGAACACGAAGTCCGAGATGGCTTCTGACACCACTTCTGGTTCAGTGCCCAAAGTAAAATCAAACGCGTGCAACCTGCGAGTATTCAGCAAGGAGAAGGTCGATATCCCAGTATTCTCGGCAGTTGATTCTCCAGAGCCAATTGCGATGATTTCCTGGAATGAGCCGGGCACGATCTTTCAAGTGACTGAGCAAGGCACAGAGCGGCTCTATTTTCGCAGTGCAGAAGCGCTTGGACCGAGGAAGTCAGAACCTTCGCTGCAGGGTTGGATTCCCAAGAATCTTGTCTCGGTCAATATTAACATGAGCGAAGTTAGTCCGAGCTTGCAGGAGCCTCACCCGATTTTTCTCAGAGTCAGCCCCGAGATCGAGAGCACCGTGTTGCAAACCTACCTTCAAGAAGAGGTGGCGATTGAACTGCTAGGTTGCCAGTCTAGCTGGGTAAAACTGAAAGTCACGATGGCTTCTGAGCAACAGCCACAAATCGGGTGGCTCAAACAAGGCGATCACTGCGGCAACCCCTTAACGAACTGTCCATAAGAGCCTGCTCAAGTAATCCGCGATACGGCGATACCAATGATACATAATTGGGGGCGAACTCTTGGCCTTCAACGTATCGATAGAATCGAAACCTCCCGTTCGCCGCTCAGTAAAGTTCTGTTAACACCTTGGTCAAAGAGTCAAGAAGAGTTCGCACCGCCGGAACCTTTGTCCGGCCCTTTGGCAACAGCGCATAGGCCGGTGTGGAGCTCCACTGCCAATCCGGCAAAATGGGAACAAGTACTCCTGTGGCCACGGCGTCGGCCGCTTTTGAGCGCAACTGGACACCAATACCAAGCCCTGCTAGCAACGCTTGTTCCAATGCTCGAGCATCTGTCGTTTCAAAGCGTCCGGCAATCGCATATTTTTTTGTTCTACCCGACTTTCGCTTGAGCGACCAATGCTGCTCTTGACCGTCACGGAGAATTCGCAGGCACTCATGGTCGCGAAGTTCTTCTGGTGTTCCAGGCGCCCCATGGGTCGTAACATACGAGGGCGTTGCAAAGAGGCTCCAAACCAGGGTACCAAGGCGAACAGCAATGAGAGAGCTAGGTGGTGGCTTGCCAACATAGACCGAGAGGTCTAGTCCGGCAGCGATTGGTTCGATAAAGCTACTTCCCGAACGCAACTGCACCTTGAGCTTCGGTGCCCTAGTAAGAAGTTCTCCGATTGCTTTCATCAGCACGCCACTAATGATGTCCGTGTGCACGCCAATGCGCAGTGTTCCCTCCAAGCCATCGCTCCCGGCGAGTTCCCGCTCTGCTTCCTCAAGTTCGTCGAGTATACGGCGGCAGCGGCGATAGAAGAGAAGTCCTTCGTCGGTGACAGAGAGCCGGCGAGTTGTCCGGTGAATAAGACGTCGCGCCAAACGCTCCTCAAGCGAGGCCAAGCGCCGACTTACAGCGTTCGCGGTGACGTCCAGGAGGGGGCCGCCGATACAAGACTCTCTTCTTCTACGATTGTGGCAAAGGTAAGGAGTTCCGTGATGCTCTCCAGCCTTCCTTCATTACCCATAATCTCGCACTAGTTTAACCCGATTAGCGTCCATTGTCTATATACCCATTTCCCTTTAGATTACTCGTGCACCCCAAACCGAGAAAGCAATTATGCAAATACAAGAAACCATCTCAAATCCTATGCTTCGCGTTCCCCTAGGCATTGCCTGTGCACTCGCTTGCGCCTGCAGTAGTCCATCAACCCCGAATTCGGCCCACAACACCGACCATTCGGTTCACAAACCCGGTTCTATGAGCCACCAAGCGCCGACAGAGACTGCCAGCGAGGATACCTCGCTCTACCTTATCGACATGCTACAGCTAAAGCCCGGTGTACCGCCGAGCCAAGCGGACGAGTACTTCTCACGGATCACACCAGTCATCGCCAAACACGGCCTCCAAAATGTCTACCATTTTGCGGTCAACTCCAAGCTTGCTGGAACTGCACAGCCCCAACTCATCAATGTGTGGTCGATGTCCGGGCCAGAGACGATGTCCGGTATTCAGTCCGACCCGGACTATCAAGCCAATGTGGCGTTTCGCAATGCCACATTCGATATGGCCAAAGCAGAAATGTTCATTGCAGAGGCAACCATCGAGCCCTCACTATCTTCAGCCCCGCTTCTCTTCGTTGACTTTTTGAACCTCAATCCAGGTGTCGATGCATCGCAAGCTGTGGACTACTTCTCAACCATCATTCCGGTAGTCAAAAGCCACGGGCTAGTACCAATCGCAAGATTCAAAGTACGCAAGAAACTGTCCGGCAGCATCTCCCCTGAACTCATTAACATTTGGACAATGGCAGATGCTCGCACTATGCCGAACATTCAGAGTGATGAGCGCTACAAAGCCAATATCCCTTTGCGCAATGCCACCTTCAAAATGGCTTCCGCGTCAATGTACACCCTTAGGCCCGCCACATCAAAAAGAGCAACACAGTGAGCCGAAGCAGTGGCTAGTGCTAGCCTAAGGAGTCCAGGCGCGTCCGGCAAAGACATCATCTACTGGTGTATGAAAAAGATGGTTTGCATAGTTGGAAATCGTCTTGGCACTCATCGCCAAAATCACATCAAGGATTTGAGTTTGTGAGTACCCAGCATCAGTAAAATTCTCAACATCCGATGCATCAAGTTCACCTCGCTTATCCACCATCGCTGCCGCCAGCTCACTCAATGCGTTGAGCTTCTTGTCCGGAACCTCTCGGTTCTCACGTATCGCATCGGTAATCTCTGTCGGTACATTCGTCATTTTGTCTCCAACGAAGCTATGAGCCGCTACGCAATAATGGCACTTGTTCTCGCGACTTATCGTCAAGAAGACAACCTCCTGCTCCACTCCACTAAAGTCGGTATGCTTTCGAAACAGCGAGTATGCGTCCGTATACGCCTTTAGCATCGCAGGTGAGTTGGCAAAGTAGCGATACATATTCGGAACAAATCCAAGAGCGGATTGCGTAGCATCCAGTATCTCCCTGGCCATTGGTTGTGCGTCTCCGTTGGAAAGCGCGGACAGTTTCAATTTACTTTCATTCGTCATTTCTATTCTCCTTATTGTGTAGACACAAGTTGTGGACCAATCGGTCCATAATTATACAAAAAAACTACAAGGCTCTGAGAATCATCTTCCCAGCCTGAACTATATGTCGCTCCGACATGCCCGCCTTCACCATTGTCCGAAGTCCGTTAAACGATATAAGTAAGTAGCTCGCTACTTCGTCCAACGAAAAACGGTCGATACAAATCGAACCATCCTCCAGCCCCCGAGAGAGAGCGACCACGAAACACTCTGTGAATAGGTCTATGGCGGATTTGAGGGCAATAGCAATCTCGGGATCGCTCTGTCCAAGCTCTGCCGCGGTGTTGGCTATTAGACAGCCTGAGTTCCAATGATGAATTGTTTTAGAACAGAAGCTATCTACCAAATCCTCAAAAAACTGCAGAGCTGAGTCTGACTCCGCAAGCATGTCGAGCATGGCTTTGGTCTCAATTTCACAGTAGTGCGATAGCGTCGCCAGGAAGAGCTGCTTTTTGCTGCCAAAGCTCTGATACAGAGAGCTCTTTGACAGGCCAGTTGCGTCGATAAGCTCGCTCAGCGAACAAGCCTCGTAGCCCCTATGCCAAAAAGACAGCATCGCAGCCTGGATTACTGCTTCGCTGTCAAATTCTCGGGGACGACCAACACTCACTCCGCCACTATAGGACCGTTCGGTCCACAAGTCAACTATCTGTGTTGGTAGCCTATGAAATTGCGTCGCCTGCGGCTCAGCGGCTCAGCGGCTCAGCAAGTCGCGCAGGGCCCGCATTGCGTCTACGGCCGTAAACACGCCCAGAACCTCGTTTCTGTCCCCAATATCGTGGATCCGATTTTCTTTTCAACCATAACCTCCACGACCTCTCTCAGAGTTTTGTCCGCAGGCACAATATAGGGCTCAATGGTCATCGCTTCTTCGACGGTAGTGCTGTCCGCATCTACGTCCTTGAGGGATTCTGTGAGATCGAGATCTTGCAGCGATACGACTCCCACCAAGTTGCCTCCGTGCAGCACTGGCAAATGTCG
>JAESTW010000595.1 GCA_016763395.1 Kofleriaceae bacterium | reverse complement strand
TTTCACCCGACTCGATGTGTTGGATACTAGAGAATTCGCTGCTGCTTTGGTGCACGCTGTAGTTGCCAAGCTGCATCGAAGGCTTTTTCTTTGCGTTAACGGTTACGACAGGATTGTCCATGTCCGGGACATGTAGCTCTGTGCGCTTTCGCCTGTACAACTCGCCAAAACGGTCTGCAAGGATGGATTCGCGAATCTCACGCATTAGCTGGTGGTAGAAGTAGATGTTGTGTTGTCCGAGGAGTTGCCAAGACATCGGCTCTTTGGCTTTGAGCAAGTGATGCAAGTAGCCTCGAGAGTAACGCTGGCAGGTATTGCAGCCGCACTCCGGGTCGAGAGCTTGGTCCGACATCTTGTGTACGCTGCGCCGCATGTGCACGATGCCCCGAGAGGTGAAAACGGTTCCGTGTTGCGCGACTTGGGTGGGAATAATGCAGTCGAACATGTCGACTCCCCGGTGAACGGCTTCCAAGATGTCGATTGGCGTTCCCACTCCCATTAGGTAACGCGGTTTGTCCGGTGGCAATAGCTCGGCTGTAAATTCACAAATGTCTTCGCGCTCGTTCTTGCTCTCCCCCACCGCTAGCCCGCCGATGGCGAAACCGTCAAATGCCATCTCGGACAACGTCTCTGCGCACTGCCGGCGTAAATCGCGAAATAGCGCCCCTTGGACGATGCCAAAGAGCGATTGTGGAGATTCTGCGCGTGCTGCCAGACTGCGTTTTGCCCAGCGGTGCGTAATGGCCATAGCCTCTTGCGCTTGCGAAAGCTCTGCAGTTGAGGGAATACACTGGTCTAGCGCCATCATGATATCGCTGCCAATTGCGATTTGCGTTTCAATGCTGAGCTCTGGACTGAGGAGAAACTTCTTGCCGTCGAGGTGACTGCTAAAGGCGGCGCCTTCTTCGCTCATCTTCAAGTTGTCGACTAAAGAAAATATCTGAAAACCACCTGAGTCGGTGAGTACCGAACGCTTCCAACTGGTGAAGTCGTGATAGCCGCCGAAGTGCTTAAATACCTCGGGTCCGGGCCGGAGAAGCAAATGATAGGTATTGGCTAGAAGAATCTGTGAGCCTGAGTCCTCCAGGGATTCAAAGCGTTGCGCCTTAACCGCGGCCTGAGTGCCAACAGGCATGAAAAGCGGGGTCTTTACTTCGCTGTGCAGAGTCTGAAAGGTGGCGGCTCGCGCTTTGGAACCGGTCGCCTGAGCGTCAATGCGAAATTGTAAACGAGAGGCAGTCACAGTTTGGGTGTCGCTTTCACAGGTTTGTGCGCTTTTACAATGAGAGTTGTGGGCATCAGTGTCGCCCGGTCGCGGCTGTACCACCGCCTTGGGTAGTCGCTGCCCTCGCTCTTCGGACGCATATCTCCCTCGATGACCTCGTCGAGTACTAGTCCGGCGCCGATCGTGGCGTTAATAAAAGTGCTGATCTTGCGAGCGTGCATGACGATCGGATCGCCGTTCCAAGAGAGCGACTCAACAGGCCCGACGGTGGAGTAGGAGCGAGCTAGGTAAAGTTCTTTATCCCGAGATTTTAGGCAACTGTAAACCGGGTGTTCCCAGCTGTAGACCAAAATTCCGCCGGGCTTTAAGTAGCTGGTGATTCGCGCCAACGATGCATCTAGGTCAACCGACCAACCGAGAGCGTAGAGCGAGAGGGCAATGTCAAAATAGTCGTGGGGCAGTCCGGGGTCCTCCTCCATTGGGGAACAAAAGAGCTTGGCTGGGTAACCGAGTTCATCGGCCACAGCCCGCGCGCCGGCCACCTGTTCCTCCGCTAGATCAAGCCCATAGAGTTCTTCTGAACCGTGAGCGTGTAAATAGGCCAAGGACTTTCCATCGCCGCAGCCGAGTTCGACAATTCGCTTTCCCGAGACATCGCCCAGTAGCCCCAATTCTTCTTCGCCCGGACAGAGGGGGCCGTAGTTTGGAAGCGCTGTTCGCCCCTTGGTACTGCCTGCAATTCTATTCCAGGACGCCCTGTTTACTTCCAGGAAGCGTTGACTCTTTGCCATGCGGGACACTATCGACTTTCTCCGGGAATTGACGAATTCGGCCAGCGCTTTCTCTGAATGATGTAGGACATGCACCGCAAAACTCGCACTCTCACTGAACCAATGGCGGGATCATTTCTGTCAATCGACATCGTCGACATCGATATAAACAGGCAGTACCAAGGTTGTTAGTGACGAAATATCAAACACTTAGGTGAAACTGGAAGGGCAAACCTCGCATCTACCTACGATGCCTGGGATACTTGCTTTGCATTGTGACTTTGGCGTATTTGTAGCGACCTCAACCGCAGACAATGTCCGTTACTCTAAAAATAATTCCCGGTAAGATCATTACTCGCGAGGAGTTCTTAGAAACTCACCCGCCCTTCAGCATCGCGCTGGATGGATACGTAATGGGCGAGCCATTTTTGGCGATTGGTGATGACGGGCCCTACCGCAATTTCAACCATCACGAAGCGGTAGATCGCAGCTGTACTTCCGCGACTTGTGAGCAAGTACGACGAGCCATCGCGCTTGGACTCTACGACCTATACAAAGGGGAACGTGGTCCCCGAGCGACTGTCTTTGCCAACGATTGCGATCAGGATGTTTGTCTGGCGACATGGATCCTATTTAATCCGAAGCGCTCAAGTGAACCCTGGGTCCGGACACTCGCGTACATCGAAGATCTCTTAGATATGTCGTCCGGCGGGTTTCCGATGCCGGACGAGCGAGACCTTTTGGGAGAGATTCGCTGGGTCTTTGAACCCTATACCGGCAATCGCCACAAGCTTACCGACTTGGACGAGGCGGGCATGCACGACATCATTCAAGAAGTGCACACTCGGATTGAGCGCTTCCTAGATGGTGAAAGCAAGATTGTTCCGCTCCTGGGTGACTATCGTGAAATTGGCGGCGACGACGGCTGGGTGATCGTCGAAATCGATCATCAACACGCTCGTCAAAAAATGGTGGAAGCCAACATCAAAGCTGCTGTCGAACTCTTCGCCCGCAAAGGCGATCGCTACGTATACTCGATTTGGCGACGCTCTGAGTACATCGTCGATTTTCCGATTCTCGAGATTTTACGTCAACTCAATATTGCTGAGGGCCTGAGTCCGAATGCAGTCCCGGGTTGGGGAGGATCAGAAAATGTCGGAGGTTCTCCTCGAGGTATCGGAAGTAAGCTCACCCCAAAGGAAGTGGAAGAAGTAGTTCGTACGGTGGTGAACAACAATCCCATGCGCCGTTGGAATATCAAATGATATTCTTGATGCGACATAGCCAAGCGGTGTCGGCAGACTACAAGACACGAGACGATTCGCGCTGGCTGACCGAGGCCGGACGGAAGCTGGCAGTAGAGGCCGGACGCGCTCTAGCCCAGCAGCAAACCATAGATTGCATCGTTTCCAGCCCCTGCTGTCGTGCGGTTCAGACCGCAGAGCTTGTCGCGCAAGTTCTAGGCTATCAAGGCGAAATCGCGATATTGGAATCGCTGCGCTCGGAGGCATCTCCGCAGATGGCTGCCGAAGAACTTAAGCAGCTGCCATTGCAGTAGTGCTCGCGACCAGCCACGAACCGATTGTGAGCACGATGAGTTTGCTGCTCTCAGGGCAATCGCCAACTGCGCGTCAGCCAGGGTTTCGGACAGCAGAGATTCGCTGTCACTCCGAAGGTACGCAAAGCTGGCACTGGCGAGGGTAGAACGATGGCTTTCGAGTACGTTGATGTTGAAGAGGCAATACAGCGAGACGGCTTGAGAATGGTCGTGGTGGGCAATGTTCCCAGTCCTTGGGGCGAAGCTGCCAAAGGAATTTTTCATGTCAAAGGGGTAGACTGGGTTGCTGTCCGAACTGACCACAGAAACAAAGCGCTCCACAGTTGGGCCGGCAGCCAGAGCGGGCCAGTGGTTATCTATGGTGATGAGGCGCCACGTTCGGGATGGGCAGAAATTCTACTTTTGGCCGAACGGTTGTCCGATACGCCAGCGCTATTGCCCAGCGACCCGGCAGAGCGGGCCCTTGTGTTCGGACTATCACACGAATTGTGTGGCGAAGCAGGCTTGGCTTGGTCTCGGCGTTTGCAGGTGATTCACGCGGGGCTAGCGGGCACAGGCGGTTTCCCGAAGCGAGTCGCCCAGTATCTGGGGATGAAGTATGGATATCGCCCGGAAACAGGAAGTCTCACTGGACATCGAGTGGCCGAGATATTGAAAATGCTTGTCAGTCGGCTCAAAGCGCAACGCGAATCTGGTAGTGCCTACTACGTCGGAAAAACACTTAGTGCTGTTGATATTTACAGTGCCACGGTTGCGGCCACGTTTTCGCCATTGCCTGAGCCAGACTGCAAAATGGATCCCACGACAAGAGCTGTATTCGAGACCAATTGCGAGCTAACCAGTGCCGCACTGGATCCGATCTTCTTTGCACATCGAGACATGATGTACAGAGAGCACTTAGAGCTACCACTTTCGCTCTAGCGATCGGCCCAATTCTGGCTGTAGCCAAGCTGTCCACCTACAACGTACGTCAGGGTGGGGGACAATGAGACAAATCGGGGACTGCACTCATCACTCGGAACTATGGTCACCAGCGTAGCCGTAAAGATTTCAGCTACTTGAGTTCGGCATACCCTTTGCAATTTATGCCAATGTGCCAGCAACTCTCAAGTTCAAATCTGTACTCGCCTCTCTCGCACTTGCTGGCGTAGCGGCTTGTGGGGCGGGAACTGATGCAGGTGACGGGGACTTTGAAGGGCGCGAAAGCCGCCTGCAAAACACACCGGGCCTCGCTCAATTGAACAATGTTCTGAGCGATGTTCGCCGAGTGTCCTATGCGCGTTCCACTGGAGCCCAATCTGAGGCACCGCGGCTAGCTTTTGTTTCGGGAAATCTGGGACAGGCACTAGCTCCCATCGCAGAGAGTTTTCAAGTCGAGGCGAGTGACTTGCGCCTGCTCAAATCTACACCGGACAACTTCGGCGGACTGGTCGAGCATTTTGAGCAAACGCGCAATGGACTTCGCGTTGTCGGTGGTGACCTTCGCGTTACTCGCAATGCCGCAGGAACCATTATTGCCGCAAGCGGTAGTAGCTGGAGCGACGTCGCTCCAAATGCTGAACCAAGCTTTGACATGGCCGCCGCTGGTGCACTTGCAATGGCAGAAACCACAGGGGCTAGTGCCAGCTCGGGCGCAGAACTTGTTTACATTGCGCCATCGACTGGTGAAGCACCTCGCCTTGCTTGGGCGTATTTCATCACTGGAACTCATCAGCAGCTTCCCGTACTGGACGAAGTTTTTGTAGACGCACATTCTGGCGTGATCGTCGACAGACATCCGCACATTCATCAGGCGCGTAACCGCAACACAAACAACGCCAACGGACAAGAGAACTACGGGAATCTCGCCCGCTCAGAGAGCGGTGGAGCAACCGGCGACCAAGACGTTGATTTGGCTCATGACGCAGCGGGCATTACCTACGATTGCTTTCAGGGTCTCTTTGGCCGAGACTCCTATGATGACCGTGGCGCAACAATGTCCAGCGTTGCAAACTTCGGACAGAACTTTCAAAATGCGTATTGGGACAGCGAAAATGAAGTCATGGTGTATGGATCGGGATTCGCCGTAAAGGATGTCGGAACCCATGAGGTCGGACATGCGGTCACTACCAATACCGCAAATATGGTATACCAGAACGAACCCGGCGCTCTCAATGAAGCGTGGTCGGACATCTTCTCGGCAGTCTGCGATGTCTACTCCAAAGGCAGCGTGAGTGCCTCTACATGGTCTCTGGGAGAGGAAATGCAAGCTGGCGCATTTCGTTTCATGGCGACTCCAACCAACGATGGCTATTCCGCAGACTACTACCCAGAGCGTCTGATGCGGGCCAATACTGAAGAGGAGGATTTCGGCGGAGTTCACGGCAACTCTGGAATTGCCAACCTGGCCTTTTACCTCGCGAGCCAGGGTGGAACCCATCCTCGCGGAGTCACCTCGGGTACTGTTGTGGGCATGGGAATTGATAAAGCCGGACAGGTTTTCTATCGTGCTCTCACGAGCTACATGAATACCAACACCGATTTTGCTGGTGCACGGGCGGCTACAGAAGCTGCTGCCACAGAAATTTACGGCGAGAACAGTTCTGAAAGTGTCTCGATAAGCGAAGCTTGGTATGCAGTCGGTGTTGGCGGTCCAGCCCCCATCCGTGCGGAAGAGCCAGAGCCTGACCCAGGTGACGACGGTACGGGCCCCGGAACTGGTGATGGCCCTGGCAGTGAGCCTTTCGCTGGCGACCTTACCGGTGGCTGTTCAACCTCTGGAACCCAATCTCCGATGGGGGCATCTTTGCTCTTCCTGCTCGCCGCTTTTGCACTCCGTCGCCGGCGTCAAGGCGAGTAGAGTATTGGACACTAATAAACTAGTGTCCGACTGAGCCTAGCGTGCAGCTTCTTCGAG
>JAESTW010000052.1 GCA_016763395.1 Kofleriaceae bacterium | reverse complement strand
TACATGCACTTGCACGGTCACGACTTCGACCATGTATGTGAAGACGGGGCTCCACTGCCCGCTCCAATTGAGGCAATACTCTCCGAGTAAGCCCAGGAAAGACATCGGACATCATCATTGAAGGTACAAACCCCGGCATTTGGACGTTCCATGATCATGATACCCGACGCGTAACGAACAACGGTCTATATCCCGGCGGCGCTCTCACAGTTCTTGCCTACGAAGGATTTGAAAGCACCTTTAAACCCACAATCGCTCTGGACGAGTAGTCATGAGAAATATCAAATTAACACTAGCAGCCGCAGTCGCAATCGCTGCTGTCGGACTAGCTCCGAGAGTTTCTGAGGCGCAAGAAGTTCAGCCAGAACTGACATTGGGAATGGAGACCTTGGGCTCCATTGGCGCAAATTATTCAACTGGGGAAAACTCAGGTGCAGGAGCTACTGGTATCGTAGACTTCTCGGACACAGCACTGCTAGTACGAAGCCGTATTCAGCTTTACCCAAACATTCGCGGTGGCTCAGCGATTGGGCTGCAATTCCCGGATGCTGACAGCGAGCTGGGTGCTGTTTTCTTCCACCAAGCATATGCCTTCCTAGAAGGCCAGCATTTCGACCTCAAGATCGGTCGAAGTCGTCTGCAGTCGTCGGTCATCGAATTTCCGAGTGTCCGAGATGATGACTTACTCTCGTACACCGACGCGCTCAATCCCATGGCCAGTGGTAGTACCACCGAAGATCACCAATTCGGAAACGTACTCGAAGCTACCGGAATCATTCGGACGAAATACTTCCTGAGTGTTCATGCGGAGCATCTTTTCTTAACACCCGGAGATCAGAATTCAGAAGATTTTACGTTAAATTCAGTGGGGACAACAATTGCCTACCGAAACATACCCGCTCGGATCGACACCGGACGTGTTCGCGAAATCGGAGCCGCGTTTAACTACTATAACGCGAAGGGGGATGGGCGTGCGGCAGTTTGGAACACGATTCTTGGTGGCGCGGTAAATCTCAATCCAGACCCAATCCATCTCATCGACATAAGGCTCCAAGGAATTTATACCAATGGCGATGGCGATGGCACTCTGACCGATCCAAACTCAACCTTTCGTGCACAATCAATGCATGGTGCGGCGGCGTTGCGATACCTCTACTCAAAAAGTACGATACCAACATTTCAACTCGCTCTTGTTGGCGGACACGCTCGTTACTTTGATAGCAAAGAGACATCTTGGAGCAGTATTGCCAACGGATTTTACAGTTTGGGCGCAGACTTCTCGGTTGGTGCGCAATACCAGGTTGAGTCATATAGCCAAGGCTTGCGCGTAGCACTTGGCACAGCGGAGTACGATCATCGGGTACAAGCTGTTTTGCGGTTCGGCTTTGAATTTACTGTCAATCCACTGCCAAAGCGAAACTCCATCCTCAATACAGAGCATTCTTACATTCCATAGAAGTTTTACGACCGCCGGACGCGGTCAGGCGATTGTGGGTAAAATGCAATCTCGGATTGATTCTTGTCCTACTATTGACAGTAGTAGTCTGTTTGGATTACTCTCGCCGCATACATGAAAGTCCTTGGTTCACTGGAAAAGCGCGTGATGGACATCCTATGGGTGGCTGGCCCACTAGGCGTGCGTCAAGTGATGACCCAGCTCAAAGGCAAGCTGGCTTATACGACAATCATGACCACCCTTGACCGACTCTATAAAAAGGGGTTACTTGCCCGTGATCGCAATGGGACAGCCTATATTTATAGGTCTGCCATGTCACAAGATGACTACCACTGTAGCCTTGTGGAAGATACGGTGGGGAGTTTGCTGGAGAAATCCGCAGGCCCTGTGCTCGCCGCCTTTGTCAACACTGCAGCAGAGCTGGACGAGGACAACCTAAAGAAACTCGAGGCTCTAATTGCACAGCGTCGGAGGCGCAATAAGTAGTGGCACTCGGAAGTCTCATTGGTTTTGCTTTAGTGTTTGTCTTTTGCGCATGGACGATCTCTGCGATTGCCGGCCTCTGGGGTGCTGTGTGGACGCACCGTCAACTTGGCGCGGCTGCTGAAAAGCGAGCTGCCGCTTTGTCGCTCATGCTTCCGCCGATGATCGCCGGTATTATTGTTCTTTGTTTGGCTGGGTTTTCGGTATTGCCAGAATCACTCGGCATGGCCGATCACTGTGACTCGCATGGGCACCACTTGCATTTGTGCCTTGTTCACGGTGGCGAATGGGCCAACCGGACATGGGCCATGTCGCTTATTGCTGTACTCGCCGCCATCCTGGCGATGCGCCTTGTCCGACTTGGCAACGCCATTGTCGGCAGCAGGCGGCGATTGCGAATTATAGAGCGTTCATCGGTGCGAATACAGGGCGGCGATATACCTGTTTTTCTAGCTCCTTCTAGCCGTCCTTTTTGCTTTGTGTCCGGTTTCTTCTCTCCGCGTATATTTGTAGCTAGCTGCCTGTGGGAGCGTCTGAGTGCCGAGGAGCGCTGCGCCGTGCTGAGCCATGAACGCATGCATGTTGCCAACGGCGATCTCTGGCGATCTGTTGTCCTGCAGATGTTTTCACTCTTCGGTGCTCCAGTGTTTTCTGCATGGAGCAAGCAACGTTGGGACGATGCTACGGAGCGTCTGTGCGATCGAATGGCAGCAGACGAGGTAGATGATGCTGGTCCCATCGCCTCTGCTCTCGTTAATTGGGCAAGGCCGCAGAGGCTTGGTGTCGCTCTCTCCTTTTTGCCGCGCTCCGAGTCAGTTGAAGATCGGGTGGTCGCAGTTTTGTCTCAAGAGGATACCGGACATATCGCTGCCAGAAGTCTTCTTATTCGAGCTGCGATTGTTACCGGCAGCATCACCCTGCTCACCCTCAGTCTCGCTGACCCTCTGCATCACGCATTCGAGACACTCTTCGGACTCATCTGAGGCAATCTATGAACGAACCCAATAGCCTTTACTCTATCCTTTCGCCTACTACCGCAAGTAGTAGATTGCGCCGATTCGGAGTATTCCCCCTTCTGTCTCTATGTGTTTGCATAGTTACCTTTATGTCTCTCGAAGTTCGCGCGGACAGCTCCCAACACATCACTTCGCAAGAGCTTACTCTTCGCTTAGAGAAGAGCTTGCCCGCGTACGCGGTGTTCGAAGCCAGGCTTCTTGAGGCAGAGGCCGACGTTGAGGCGGCAAAGACACTCCCTCCCGTGGCACTAACAATGGATCGAGAAGAGGTGTTTGTCAGCGGCGAAGGGGTTGCTCTCAAGAACTCGTTGGCAGCGAGTTGGTCTCTAGATCTCTCTGGCCGGCACCACCTCCAGGTTCGTAGCGTACGCCAGTTGGCCAAGGCTGCACAGTTGCGTACGAAGCAAGCCAAGCATCTCTTTAAGGTTCAGGTCTTCCGAATTTTTTATTCGGCCGCACTGGCAAGGCTTCGTCTAGAGAGCTTGCAACAGACCCGTGCTCCTTTGGAAAAACTTGTCGAGCGGCTCAAAACCAGAACGGCCGCAGGAGATGCATCGGGACTGGACTTGGCACGCTTTGAACTCGAACTCTCAGAGCACGATGAGAACATTGCCAAGACAAGCGCAGAGCTTACGCTAGCCGAACTCAGCCTCGGCAACGTACTTGGTGCTGCGCCCGGACAACGCCTTGGCGCGCGCGAGGACCTCACGCTTCCTGCGGTTGCTCTTGACGCCCAAGCCCAGGCCCAGATCGCACTATCTGAGAGAAATGATCTTCGGGCGACGCAGTCTATGCGAGCGAGTGGGCACTCGTTAGTACAATCGTCTGGACGCTGGTGGGTTCCAACCTTGGACATCTCCGCGGGCTATCTCAACACCGATTTCGGTCCGGGGTCCGGGCCTGGTGCAGACGTAGCCCATGGCTACCTTGTGAGCGTCGGCGTTTCTGTCCCTTTGTTTTCAAGAGGCAAGGCTGATAAAAAACGCGGACAGGCTCGAATGCGACTCGCGGAAGCTGAGCGAGCACTCTTGGAGAGACAAACGACGGCAGCAGTGCTGGCTTCGATCACGCTTCTCAAGTCGCGGGTGCAACGGAGCCAAGCCTTCAAGACACGACAACTTGTACAAGCAGTAGAACTTGCTGAGAAAACGAAAATTGCCTATCAGGGCGGAGAAGCAAGTGCCTTGGCGCTGCGCGATGCCTATCGACAGGCTTCCGCGATGAAGCTTCGTCATATTGAGCTGCGCTATTTGAGCCGGCTTGCAGAACTTGAGATCTGGCGTGCCACTGGAATGCGCAGCCAAGGAGAAACAAAATGAAGTGGTCCATCTATGGCCTAGTGGCCTTGTCCTGTGTTTTGAGTTGCAAAGATTCCGCTGGTGGTCATGCTCATGGTAGCGACACCCATCCGCCCCACGGAGAGCCGGAGCTTCCTAGCGAATCCGTGTCTCTCTGGACTGAAAAAGCGGAGCTCTTTATGGAGTGGCAACCCCTGATTGTCGGACGTGAATCGCGCTTTCTTGCCCACATCACCAACCTCCAAAACTCGTCCGCCTTCAAAGCAGCTGCTGAGGGGCGGGTTGTCGTGAGTATTTCTGTGGCTGGGTCGCCGCCTGAGTCCGCGAGTGTTTCCAAGCCAGCGCGACTTGGAATCTTCATTCCCACGCTAACGCCTAAGGCTGCAGGCAAGTGCACAATGACGCTTGCGCTAACATCAGAGGCTGTAAGTGAGAGTTTTCAGGTATCGCCTTGCATCGTGTATCCGGACGAAGCAGCCGCAATGGCAGCCGCAGACGGCAGTGAAGCTCTCGGACAAATCAGCTTTCTCAAGGAGCAGCAGTGGCCAATCGAGTTCAGTACCGCAGAGGCCAAACAAGAGCTTGTCGTTCCAAGCAAGACCATCAGCGCGAAAATTCTTGCTGTCCCCGGACGTAAGGCATTGCTGACTGCTGGTACGACGGGCCGAATAAGTCTGCAATCGCCCGTTCCCACTCTGGGAAGCGAAATCGAAAAAGGCCAGCTTCTCGCCCGTATCCAACCGACGATGAGCGCTCCTGGGAATATTGGATCACTGAGAGCGGACGTCGCAGCATCGCAGGCTGAGTTCGCTGCTTCGGAGGCTACGCAAGTTCGGCTTGAGCACTTGGTCGCGAGTGATTCGATTCCGAAGCGACGTCTCGAGGAGGCCATTGCGACGACCTCTGTTGCGAGAGCGAGGCTCAATGCTAGTAGGACCAGGCTGTCGAGCTACAAAGCATCCGCGTCCGGAGGCTCTAGGCCAGGTGCTGGCGCGTTCCTAGTGAAGTCCCCTATATCGGGTACACTGGTCGCCCAAGGTGTAACAGAAGGTGAAACGGTATCTGCCGGCGCGCCACTTTTTACCGTGATCGACCTGACGCGTGTTTGGGTTGAAGGCCGGGTCTTTGAATCTGACCTTCCATCCTTTGAATCAACGAACGCCGCTTGGTTCACTGTCGATGGTAGGGATACCGTATTTGAAATTGACGAGAGCACCGGCAAGCTCATTACTGTTGGTCATGTACTAGACCCACTGTCGCGTACTGTTCCGGTGATTTTAGAAGTTGAGAACCCCAATAAGGTACTGCGCATAGGTCAATTCGCCAAGCTCAGTGTAGCAACCGGGATAGAGACCAAGTCGCTAGTCATCCCCGAATCCGCCATTCTTCAAGATGGCAATCAATCCATCGTTTATGTGCATGTCACCGGTGAAGCCTTTGAGCGTCGCGTACTAGCCCTCGGAGCTCGCAGCCGCGGCCTAGTGGAGGTTTTAAGTGGAGTCGCGGCAGGGGAACGCGTCGTCACCAAAGGAGCCTACGACATAAAGCTCGCGGCCTCAGCAGGCGGCGCCCCCGCACACGGTCACGCGCACTAGGAGGCATCATGAATCAGACAAGCTCTATTCTCGACAGAATTATTCACGCCTCTATCCAACGCAGATTGCTAGTCGTCATGGCTGCTATCGGCATTCTCGCGTATGGGATATGGACTGCAACACGTATGCCCGTGGACGTATTTCCCGATCTAACGGCTCCCACCGTTACGGTGGTTACTGAAGCCCACGGACTAGCGCCCCAGGAAGTCGAAACCTTGGTGACCTTTCCTATCGAGGCTGCGGTGAACGGCTCCACTGGGGTGCGGCGCGTTCGCTCAAGCTCTGGAACCGGCATTTCTGTAGTGTGGGTCGAATTTGACTGGGGTGTTGATATCTATCGAGCCCGGCAAATCGTCGCGGAGAAGTTGCAGGCAGTCGCGGCGCAGATGCCCGACGACATGGGTAATCCGACCCTAGCTCCCATTTCATCTATCATGGGAGAAATTCTGTTCGTCGGTCTGGCAAGCGACACCCACAGCCCAATGGAACTTCGTGAAGTGGCGCAGTGGGACATCCGGCGGCGGCTAAAGGCACTGTCTGGAATTGCCCACGTAATTGTCTTAGGGGGAGACCTCAAGCAATTTCAGATTCTCGTCGAACCAGAAAAGTTACTACAGTACAATCTCTCACTCGCCGACGTCATTGCAACGATTTCGACTTCAAGTCAAAACTCCACTGGCGGTTTTCTGATTCGCGGTGCGCAAGAATCGGTGATTCGCGGCCTGGGTCGTGTGAATTCTGTTGAGGAATTGGCGGACTTGCCTATCACTGTCCGAGAAGGAGTTCCGATTCTCGTGAGTCAGGTCGCCAATGTCCGCATTGGAGCAGCCCTCAAAAGGGGAGAAGGCTCAATCAATGGCAAGCCTGGCATCATCATCGGAGTACTCAAGCAGCCTGGCGAAAACACGATCACTCTTACCGAGCGCATCGATAAAGAGTTGGAAGCAATTGCCGCGGGCCTACCCGAGGGCATGCGCATCGAGCAATCGCTTCTTCGCCAGGCCGACTTCATCGAAACCGCTGTAAGCAATGTTTCGATAGCGCTGCGAGATGGCGCCATTCTGGTTGCACTGATTTTGTTCCTCTTCCTGTGGAACTGGCGAACCACACTAATCTCACTGGCCGCGATGCCAATGTCTTTGGCGTTGACGATGATCGTCATGAACTGGGCCAACCTCAACATCAACACGATGACCTTAGGTGGCTTAACCATTGCGATCGGAGCAATTGTCGATGACGCGATTATTGACGTCGAAAACGTGTTCCGGAGATTGCGAGAATATCGCAACGGCGGTGCTACGCCTGAACTAGACGCGGACATGGTCATCTACCGCGCGTCCAAAGAAATTCGGGGCGCCATTGTCTTTGCTACTCTCATTGTCGGACTGGTCTATTTGCCCTTGTTCTTCCTCGGAGGGGTCGAAGGGCGATTGCTCGTGCCACTTGGGCTAGCGTATCTCATTGCTCTTTCCTCATCGCTAGTCGTCGCTCTCACTCTCACTCCGGCCCTCTGCAGCTTTATCCTTGGTGGCATCAAGTCGCTACCTGAGCACGAGAGCGTTACAGTTGTTTTTCTAAAAAGAATCTACGCAGCGCCTCTTCGATTTGTCTTGCGAAGACCCTGGACCGTGATTTCGGGCTCGGCGATTCTACTGGCTGTAACGCTGGCTCTGGTTCCCTTTCTCGGACGCACCTTCTTGCCTGAGTTCAATGAAGGGGCTCTTACGATCAATGCAGTGACCTTGCCGGGAACCTCCTTGGAGACCTCAGATCGCCTCGGCCGGCAAGTCGAGGAGGCACTGCTGAAATTCCCAGAAGTAGTTTCGACAGCACGCCGGACAGGCCGCTCCGAACTCGATGAACACGCGCAGGAAATCTATGCCGCCGAAATCGACGTTCGACTAGAGATGAAGGACCGAGGCAAAGAAGAACTCTTCGAAGCCATTCGAAATGAGCTCGCTAAGGTGTCCGGAATCACAACAACAGTCGGACAGCCGATTGCCCACCGGATCGATCACATGCTTTCTGGCACTCGAGCGAACATTGCGATCAAGATCTTCGGTAGTGACCTCACCGAACTGCGAAATTCCGCAGAGCAGATTAACGCCGTCGTCTCTGCAGTTGATGGGGCTGTAGATGTGTCCATTGAGCAACCTTTCGATGTTCCTCAGGTTGCAATTCGATTCAAGCCAGAAGCCCTAAAACGCTATGGAGCAACTCCAGGGCTGATGGCTGAAGCCATTGAACAAGCGTACACCGGTACGATTGCGTCGCAAATCATCGACGGACAGCGCTCCTATGGTGTTCTTGTCCGGTATGCGGATAGCAACCGAGCAGACCTTGATGCGATCCGAGATACCCTCATCGACACGCCGATCGGGGTCAAGGTGCCGTTGCGTATACTTGCCGATGTCGTTTCTGACGCCGGTCCAAGTACCATTAGCCGTGAAAATGCCCAGCGCAAGATCGTCGTCATGGCCAATGTTAGTGGGCGCGACTTGGGCTCCGTGGTTGATGATATTCGCAAGGTCATCAAGGAACAGGTGTCTCTGCCCAAGGGGGTTTATGTGGTGTACGGCGGCCAATTTGAAAGTGAGCAAGCAGCACGAAAACGCATTACAGTGTTAGGTGTTGCGGTCATCGCCGGTATATTCGTACTTCTTCTGATGGCGCTCGGTTCGGGCCGACTGGCGATGCTCACAATGGCCAACTTACCCCTAGCGTTAATCGGCGGCATCATCTCAGTGTTTTTAGGAGGCGGTGTTCTCAGTGTAGGCTCGCTCATTGGGCTTATCACGCTCTTTGGTATTGCCACACGCAACGGCCTCATAATGATTACTCACTATGAGCATCTGATAAAGGAAGAGGGCGCCACCTTGGCAGAAGCTGTAGAGCGCGGCTCGATGGAGAGACTCTCACCCGTCCTCATGACCGCTCTGTCCGCCGCGTTGGCGCTGGTTCCACTAGTTTTGGCCGGGAACCAACCAGGGAATGAGATACAAGCGCCTATGGGAGTTGTGATCTTGGGTGGCCTCCTCACCTCGACAGCCCTCAACCTGCTGGTCATTCCCGCTCTGTACGCCAAGTTTGGTAAGCGCGGGCCTGGTTGAGCCGTAACGAAGAGCGTTGGCTTGCCAGCGCGATCAGCCGAGCTGATGCCGACAAACGCCTCGGAAGTGTGTCATTGTGGACACGATTGGTAACTTGAGGTTGCCAGGGGTTGTCCGGCGGCAGCAGATTCCCGGAGCACCAGGATCCAGGATGGCACTCTCATTCAGAGAACAATAAGGATAATGGAGGCGAGTTGGTCCGGCGCAGGAAAGCCTGGCCTTCCGCGGCCTACAGACCCAGCTATTGAGAAATGGATTTCTGCACAGATGAAAGGTCGATCCTGCACAGTAGTTTTAATCGGAGAAAAGACTGCGAAACGAAAATGGATCGAGCACGAGATTATCAATTCGTGGAAGCATGGTATGAGTGTTGTTGGTGTCCGAATTCATGGGCTGAAGAATAAGGATGGGTATGTGTCCAAGTCGGGGGCGAATCCCTTTAGCTCGCTTAATTTTGGAGACAAAAAGTTCTCCTCTGTTGTTGAATGCTACGGTTCTGCAGGTTCCGACAGCAAGGAACGTTATGAGGCGGTATCTGGTTAACTGCGCTTGGTAAGCTATGGTGATCGGGTCAGCAAGAGCTAGAACTTACCTGTGAATCTTGCAAGGAACCTCGAGTTCCTTCTCAAACTGCTTCCCCCCGCCCGTGTAGATGAGGACGAGTTTCTCTTTCTTGAAATCGAGAAAGTATTTAATTTGAGGTGGAGAGCCCTCCAGCCAAAAGCCCGTCTTGTTGTCTATGTATCCACGATACTTCTCAATTTGCTCTTGGTGTCGTGGGATGTCCTTGTATCGCGCCATGCGCTTCCTAAGCTCCTTAGGGCCCAAGAGCTCAGGCTCGTATAGCGAAAGGTCATTTGCTCGAAGCCTGCTAGTTGCTAAGGCCTTGAGTGATAACTTTGCTCCACTGCAATCCCAGCCCCTGCTCAGGCCCAATTCCTTTGCGTGTTTCGGAGTTGGACGCCAACAATTCACCGCTAGAACGTATTCAGGCTGGTAGCCGACGGGGCCGTCCACCGTCCACCCATTTACTGACACTGGGACTACGACCTGCAGCTCAAGGTATGTACCGCTTCGACGTCGATCAAGCTTGCAGAACTCGTCTGCGACGTTGGCCTTTGCCTTGACACCTGGCTCTCCTTTGGATGGGACTACCGGAGATACCTCGGCTGTTTCTGGCATCTCGCTCTTGTCGTGAGCCTCTTCTAAGCCCTCGTTGTGGGAGCATGCCCACTGGAAGGCCATAATTGATGCGAGTACAAGGGCCTTGCCACCTGCGTATGCTTGCTCAGATATTTGCTGTCGATGTGCCATAATTGCGACCTCTCTAGCACTTAGGGACGGCACGCTCCGCTGAATCGCACAGGATTTCTCGAAGTCTTTGCTCACCGGTTGTAGGTTCGGCAAGTCCGATTGCCTCCCACGTCTTTAGCGCGTGCTTATCGGCGAAAATTAGCTCACCAAGACGCTCCCCTGCCGACTCCATTGTCGATCCGACAGTTCGCGTCAGGCTGTCGAGATCTTTGACACGTTTGTTCTTGACGGAGTGCACATAAGAAATGAGATTGTTGAAGGTCGTGATGCCGCAATCACGCTCCTGACAAGCACAGATGCTTGCCGTGTGCTTCTTTATGTTTTCACGAATTTCCTTGTCGCTTCCGCTACAGTTTGCAAACAAGAAAATGAAGGCTGCTAGAGCGAGAGTTCGTTGACGCATATCTACATAAGACGTCACTTCAACTTCAAAACACATTATTCCGGTAAAGAATGGTCTTGAGACCACCTTTCCCTAGTAGAAATCGGCCTTCGCAGGACGACGTTGGCCTGACGCGCACGACGCTGCCGACAACTTCTTTGGGGTTGGCGTGAAGCTAGCCTACCCAGCAGCGTGCTTGCGTGTGTCCGGTAACGCGATTGCGATGCTCAGAGAGAGGCGACCATGGCGGAGAGAAGCAGTAGGAGGCACTTAGCTGCTGGTAGGGCGCAGTCCACCAAAGAACTGCTAGTGGACATTGTGAGTTGTGAAAGGAGCATGTTTACTTATTACGTTTGAATTTGCAGTAGGAGCATGCTGGAGAGGACTGTGCGCCGTGAGCACCCTTTGAGCAGTCGGATAACATCGTTGAGGATCAATTCCAGCTTTGTAGAGTTCGTTCAGTGCCTGTTCTTCGCCTTTCTTGGTAGACTTCGAAAGTAGTAGACTCATGGAATCAAGCACAAAGAAGAAGTTGGTCTGGCTGCACTTGTCCGATCTACATGCGGGTCAGGTAGGTAGCACGACTCTGTGGCCGACTGCACTGCTATGGTGAAATGCGCTATGGCCAATCGAATTGCGGACAAATTGTATTGAAGAAAAAGAGCGATAGCTCCCAAACCCCATCGGCCACCGCCCGCCATACGGTCAGGAGGCCGCAGCACAATCGGGAAACTGCCAACGATCTGGTGAGCCGCTTGGGCAACCGGCGAGCACAGGCGGTGATCGCTTCGGGTATGGGCCCGATCGATGTCAACAGGCTGGGCAATCGGCGAGCCAGTGCACTGGCAAAGGCCCGAGCATCCACTGGAAAGCCAACACCAAAGCTCCAGCCCAGTAAGAAGAGCCGAGCATTGGCCCAGGTTCACTATAATCGCCGCTTACAGCGAAAAGCCAGCGTGCCCAGTCGGCAAGATTCCAGCGAACGTGAGGCCCGTGCTGCCGGCGAGGCCATGGCCAATCAGACCAGCGTGCAAGCACCCGCGAGGATCCGACAACACCAACCCACTCCAAATTTTTCTGTCCGAGACGCTCTCGGTTCTGGACAGCCCTTGTCGGCTCCACTACAATCGTTTTTCTCCGCATTTCTCGGTCAGGATTTTAGCTCGGTGCGCATTCACACAGGAGATGCCGCCGATGAAGCCGCTAGGAATCTAAACGCCGAGGCCTTTGCGATAGGTCCCGATATTGCCTTTCGAAGGGGACGATTTGCGCCCGAGACACACACTGGGAAAGTTCTGTTGGGACACGAACTCACCCATGTCGCACAGGGCGCAGACGGTGGAGAGGCGGAAAGCCGCATCCAACGCCAGGAAAGCCCCCACGTTGAGCAAGAGCAAGTCTGTTGGCCCGAACAGAATGCGAGTTTTGTCGAGCCGGTTCAGGAGAGCGAACTCTCCGCAGAGCATCAGGTGACGGTAGAGGTGGCACCACCACCAGCGCTGGAGGGTATGGAGGAGGGACAAAGTATCTCTCTAGAACTCACGATTCCATCAGGCCCTGGTGAGTCTTGGCGCGAAGACGTCTACATCGTTCCAACCCAATACGTCTTTGCCAGCGAGTCGGACGCCCGTGCGCCTTGGTGCGAAGGGCCAGCCGAGGCCGAGGAAGTCGGTCAAGGGCCAGAGGAGCCCAATCTGGGCCCGGGTTCCATGGGGCCGAATTCGTCCGCTCCGAGTTATTCGGACAGTCCTCACACAATCTTCGCCAGCGGTGATATCGTCTATGCTCTCGACGGCCCGATCGAGGTCCTATCGGCATCTGCTGACTACGTTGTCACGACCACCTACACCAAGTTTGCGGTCGGAGCGGGCAGTACCACCCTTGTGCGTACAGAGGCGGGCTATATCCTTGTCGACGCCGGAATGCATCAGCGGGGCGGTCGAATCAACGCGCAGCTCGCCGACGCTATTGTGCAACGATTGGCTGACGCGGTAGGTGAC
>JAESTW010000594.1 GCA_016763395.1 Kofleriaceae bacterium | reverse complement strand
TTTTGGAGCTTGTATAGAGCTTTCCCCCTGGGTGTCTCTGAGTGGCTGTACAAATGCTCCGTTTTGCAAACAGGTCGAAGCACGAGTAGCACGAGTAGCGAGGACGAACGCACGAGGACGAACGCACGAGCACGAACACACGAGCACGAACAACGAGAACGGTCACTGACGTGGTGAAATACCGGTACTCTTCGCGGATCGCCTTGAGCATCTTCCGCAGGTGATTCCTATCCATATAGGTGGCTTGTGCGATTGGCTACATTGATTCGTTCGATGAAGCACCGCAGGAGCGCTCTCGACATATTATTGGTGTGCTGCACAATGTCTCTCGATAACGAAGGCGATAGCGATTCCCGCCTTGTTGGCGACTTCGCCGTTCAACCTTCGTGAAAAGGGCCAACACTACGAACAACTCTCAGGCCAGATACAACCCGGTCAACCATATCAGTAGGCCAATCGCGATAGACGCTCCGCTATACGCTGCCGCCTTGGGAACGAGCCTATCGTTGTTGTCCACCGCACGGAGCGCGAAGGCAAAGCCTCCTCCAATCCAAAGTGCTAGCCCCAAGAGAGCGATGATTGACCAGCCCGTTGACGGCATGTGATCAATTTTCAGTAGTTTGAGGTGCCATTGCACCCGCTCAGGGCTGGCTTCTGGAGATTGTCCGAGCTGGACTTCCCACTGCGCCATCAATACCGAGATGTGCTTGTCCGCTTCCTCCAGGCGCTCAGGAAAAGGAGTGTAAAAGCTGCGTGTGGCACGAACAGAAGAGCGAATTCCCGTCCAAGCAGCAATTGCCGTCTGCGTGTCTCCTTCGGTCTCTGCGACCTGCCCACGTTTCCGCAGCCTGTCGTACGCTGCCTCGACGTGAGGCGCCAGGGGTAGATACCAGCGGGCGGCACGACGCCAGTTTCGGACAGCATCCTCAGCGTTGCCCTCACCCATCGCAGTATCACCAGCTTCGAGAGCAGAATACCCTTGCCACAGCGCTCTTCCAGAAAGAACGCCAAATAGTAAAAAGGCCGTCGCCAGCGCAATGAGAACTTTTCTCTTACTCACACAAAGTCTCGTCGAGCGAATATTATAATCGAGAGGCCGAGGAGAACGCCAATGTAGACGATTCCGTAGGCACTCGCTGTCGCCATGTAGGACCAACTCACAAAGTCACTGTGAATGCTGACATGCGCTCCCTCGACAGAGCCACCGCTCACAGAAAACAAATGTAAGTCCGGTAATATGTAGAGCGCCAGCTTGGCTACCATGTTTGTCGACTCGGAGTCGCCGCTTTCGATGACAGCTCGCAGTTCAGGTGTCATACGACCGGCCGCGAATAGACCGAAAGTAAATATTCCGGACAAGAAGGGTGTCGAGAACGAAGAAAAGAATAGCGCAATGGCGGCCACTACCAATACTTCCCAGAAGGCCAAAACCAGCGCCTTTATCAACATCAGAGTAACTGCGACGTCTTGCATCCAGAGCAGTAACATCATCGCCATCGAGAAGATGACAACCAGACAGGACAAGGTCAGGCACATGCCTATGTATTTTCCTAGGACAAATTCGTAGCGTTCGATTGGCTTGCTAACGATCGTATGAATGGTGCGTTTCTGAATTTCAGAATAGAGCAACATCACTCCGAGAAAAATTGCGGTGACGCAGCCAAAGAGAGAAACGCCCCCCAAACCCAAATCTCTAGCGACCCTTGCCTCTTGATGGAGAGACATTTCCCCCAACACGATGGCAAAGAGGTTAATGGCGAAAACCACAGCGATGATCCCGTAAAGGACCCGATGCCGAATGGCGTCGCGAAAGGTGTTAAAAGCAGGGCCCAGATTCGTTTCATCATGTTGAATCCTCCTCCTGCTCTTCTGAGCGCCCCTTGCTAGCCGCCCGGACAAAGACATCCTCAAGTGTTTCGTTGACCGGAGTCACTGCCTTCAGCCGAGCACCAATCTCATGGCCCGAACGCACAAAGGCATCAATATCAGCATCGATCTCGAGAAGTGCGATCATGTCTCCGTCATGGTATCGCACCCTCTTTGCCGCCCCAGCTACCTTCTCTCTCACCTCTGCCGATAGGTCTGCCACGCCAAAGATCACTTCGGTCCCGATTCGAGCAGAAACGATTTCTTCCAAGCTTCCCTGATCCCGAATCTGCCCTTGGACCAAAATCGCAATTCGGTCGGCAACACTCTCGACATCGGAGAGAATATGAGAGGAAAAGAACACCGTCTTTTTCGCTGCTTTGAGCGATAATATAATGTCTCGGACATCTTTTCGCCCAATTGGGTCTAACCCGCTCATCGGCTCGTCAAAGACCACCAAATCGGGGTCATTCACCAGCGCCTGGGCAATCCCGGCCCGCTGCATCATCCCCTTGGAATAACTCTTAAGAGGGCTCTTCCCTGCGTGTTTCAAGCCTACCAGTTCGATCAATTCATCTGCCCGTTTCACGCGCTGTGCCCGGCTTTGGCCAAAGAGACGCCCCGTGAAATCGAGTAACTCAGAGACGCTAAGATAGTCGTAGAAATACGGAGCCTCGGGAAGAAAGCCAAGTCTCTCGCGGGCGGCCCGGCTGGGAATTTCGTGACCGAATATTTTTGCCGTGCCCCCTCCTTTGTTGATAAGTCCCATTAGAATGCGAATGGCGGTTGTTTTCCCCGCTCCATTGGGACCTAAGAAACCGAAGCTCTCCCCCTCTCGAACTTCCAAGTCGATTCCACGCAAGGCGTGTACGCGCTGACGGCGGAACCCCTTGAAATAAGTCTTCGATAGATTCTTGATCGATATTGCGCTAGTCAAAGTAGTTCCCTAACAGCTTCGCATACTCGTGAAAGCTCACTCGAACGCATGCCCAGATACAGCGGCAATGATACTGCCGCTCGGTGTAGTCGAGAAGCGACCGGACAATCGGCGTTTGCGTTGTGAATACCAATCTCGGTGAAGCTGTAGGTCGCGACGCCGCATCCGATATTCATGTCCCTGAGCCCGGACAATAGCGGTTCACGCTTGCTACTGTCTGTAAGCAGAATCGCAAAGCTCTGATTTGCATGCACCTCGACCCCGCAGCTTTGCTGCCACGAAATAGCACCGGATGCTCTCAATTCGGACAATCTCTCTTTGTAGCCCTCTACCAGCATGCGTCTTTCGGCTTGCATGGCTTCGAGCCGGGCGATTTGAGCACAGCCAATAGCACAAGGTACTTCCGCAATGCGCGCGTTGGTCCCGATTCTCGCGAATCGCCCGCCACCAGCTTGTCCGTGGTTTCGAATTTGTCTCAGTCGTTCGACAATCTCGAGATCTGAACAGACAACAGCACCGCCCTCTCCTGTTGTCACAACCTTACGCGGGTGAAAGGAAAACGTCGCCATCGTGCCCGCAGAGCCCGCGGGACGCCCATCTTTGTCCGTACCGCCGAGCCCACACGCTGCGTCCGAGAGTACCGAAATCCCTGTTTCGCGCTCGAAGGCCTCAATGTCGCCAGCAGAAGTCACAGCTCCCAACTGATCAATCGTCACGAGAGCCTTGATACCACCGCCTGTGTTTTCACTCTCTGCCAGGCTCCGGGCTTTGTCAAAATCCACACACCAGCGCGCCTCTTCCACATCTACAGCGATGGGAATAGCGCCTCTAGCAGCAACGATATTTGCAGCCGCAGGAAACCCAAAAGCCGTAATCATGACTTTGTCGCCGGTCCCGATATCCAGTGCCCACAGGGCCAACTCCAATGCCGAGGTCCCGGACGAAAGAGCGACTGCATGAGAACGAGCCGATATCTCGGCCAACAATCCTTCGAAACGAAGGAGTTCTGGACCGCCTGTTAGCTGAGTCCCGGACAACACTCGTTGCGCAGCCGACCTTTCCGCATCCCCGATAGAAGGACGAGCCAGAGGAATGGCAGATGCTTCGCTGTCCAAAAACTCAGCCCCCCCGTGCCATTTCCCGGCGGTACCAGTCGATGGTGCGCAATAGTCCCTCTTCCAAGTTAATTTTGGCCGAAAACCCTAAGAGTTCTTTGGCCTTGCCTGTGTTGGGCACACGGACTTCAACATCGGTATTGGGCCAATCGATGAACTCCAAAACTGAAGAGGATTTGGCCAATCGAATGATGAGTTCAGCCAGGTTAAAAATCGTCAGAGTAGATCGGGCGTTCCCGATATTGAACGCGTGCCCAACAGCGGCCTCTTTGGACAAGCAGAGTTCGACTGCATCCACGATATCGTCGATGTAGCACCATGCCCGGATTTGCGCGCCTTCGTTGTGAATCGTGAGAGCTTCCCCTTTGATAGCCCTGCGAATAAAGTGGTGAACAGCTCCCTCACCCACTTGCCGAGGACCGTATACGTTGAAGGGACGGACGGTGCATACTGGCAGACCGAACTCTTTATGGTAGTTCATCGCGAGATGCTCTGTGGCAAGCTTGGCAACCGCATAGGTCCAACGCGCTTCTCCCACAGCGCCGAGTGTCGTCGAATCAAACTCGGTTACGTGATATGCGTATCGTCCGAATACTTCTGATGTCGAGAAATCGATGAAGCGTTTGATCTTCCCGTGTTCTCTCGCCGCCTCCAGCGCGTTGTCCGTACCCACCATCGCGATTCTCATCGTCTTCACCGGGTTTTTAAGTACGGTATCAACACCAGCAATGGATGCCATATGCACCACGGCATCACAATCAGCCATCGCTGCGCGAAGTGGGGCGGCGTCCATGACGTCACCGCGAATTACCTTCAAGTTAGGCAAATCGAGTTGCAAACCACTTAGAGCGTCGCGACGAAAATTGTCGTAGATTACGACCTCATTGTTCACCAATAGGCGCTGTGCCAAATGCGAACCGATAAAGCCAGCACCACCAGTAATGAGGACTCGTTGTCCAGAAATCATACTAGGAGTTTAATGACTTCCAACTCCTGAGGCGATACTTCAAAGGCGCTTTCTACCAATTCATTGACTTGGTCTGCGCACCTTTCCGGACCCTGCGCATGCCCCTGCTCGGCCAACAACGCCAAGCGTTTTTCGATTTTCGTCCATCGATGTTCCGCTGGTATCGGGAAACTGCGCAAATGAGTCAACTTGAGTTCGGCGAAAAGCCGGCCCTTTCGGGGCTGAATCGCTCTGAAATACCAGGTCATAAATCGGCTATTGAGCAACGCTACAATCGCCTTGGCTCGTCGGCCGCCAATAGTAACGCTGAGCTTTCGTGAGTGATTGAGGACGAAGAGGTTATTGGACACAAAATAACCTGTGTCGTCGAAGGCAGCGATGACCGTATCGCCAGTTCTTCGGACAACGATCTTACCCGGCCCGTGCCACTGGGCTCTGCCCAAATTGGCATACTCACCTGAGCTTCGATCCACCGCCCTGGGCGAAGTATCCAGCCAGGTTCCTGCCCACTTCAGTTGATAGGCAGAGAATTCTTTTCGTCCCACAATGACCGGTTTGCACATGTCCGAATGAGACTCAGCTACAAACAATTTCTTTCGGCAATTCCCAGTATGCACCCCTTCGTGCATGTCCAAGATCTCTCCCAATCTCTGAAGCGGTAGCAAGCGCCGATACATCGCCAGTGCTTCTCCGTGTAAATAGAGGTTGAACTTTCGTCCGGGCAGCTCTGCAAACACACTTTGTTCTTGTGAGTGAGTCATTTCGCCAGCGCATTGCCACCGAGATGGCAACTCTGGCCAAATTCGGATCGTACTGTCCACATACTCAGGTGGCGCCGTCACTTCCCTAGGACACTTTCGCTCCGCCACAATTGCGACAGCGTCGATATTCGCGCCATCAAAGACTCGTCCACAATGAGCAATTTCCTCCATCGCGCTGCCTTGCAAAATCACCTCTCGGACCTCTTCCAAGTTCTTTAGCAGCACGATATCTGGCAGTACGAGCCCCCAACGGCCTCCATCGGCCAATAACTGGTGGCAGCGTTCGACAAACAGCTTGAAGGGATCCCAAGTCCCTTTTGCACATTTGAAGAGCTCTTTGTACCGAGCGCGTTTCTGCATGGAAAGCGAAAGCCCTTTTTGCCCCCATGGAGGATTTCCAACAATGGCATCGACGGCGGGAACTTCCCCTAGTGGACACAGAGCATCGCCCACAATCAAAGTCGCTCCACATATTGCAGATGGACTCACAGAGTTAAGCTCGTCCGAATCGCCTACTATCGCGAGCTGAATCGTTGCTCGTGCGAGTGAAATCGCATTGGCATCAATGTCTACGCCGACCAGGCATGGAGACAGTCGTCCGCGTAACTCGGGCCCCGACTGCTCTCCCAAAGAAACACAGTGAGCTTCCAAGTACCTCAACACCCCGAGTAAGAATGCCCCCGCACCGCAACTCGGATCGATGATTCGCAATTTGCGTATTTGTCCCGCGGACAAGCCAGTAAGCAAGGGCGCGAGAGTATGCTGTACAACAAAATCGACGAGATAATCTGGGGTAAAGTAGCTGCCAGACGCCCGCTGTTGCGCCTTGTCGCCAGCCAAATCCCGCTCGTACAAACGCCCAACCCCGCCCGGATCTACGGCGGCACTTTGGTCAAACTCCTGCTGCATTTGGCGCAAGAGCGGCGACGATAAACGCGACTCACGCGTCAGGTCCTCGAGAATCCTCCGCCGTATATTTCGCTGATCTAGGACCATCTTTCACCACTACCATGAGTCCCAAAGGAAGCGGAGTTTCTGGCAAAAGCTGCGTGCTAACAGTAGTATTCCGGTATAGAGTAAATCGTGAGCTTGTCGCGGCGCCACTTTCTCGGTTTCTCCCTTGTTGGCCTGTCCTTGGTGGGCCTGCCCTTCTCGGGCGTCGCCGCATTTCGCTTGCGATCCGCTCTCGCCATTGGTCCAAGCTCACGCATACGCTTGGGACAACTCGAGCTGGGCCAGTCTTGGCTCACTCATCCCAGCGCCTTGCGAAGACTCACCCGGGAGGTAGAAAAACGAACGTCGATCGAGGTCGATCTGACTCCCAAAACGGTGCGCCTAAGCAACTCTGACCTTCATGAGACTCCAATCCTGTACCTTGCCGGAAATCGCGAATTCCCAATGCCGGACAAGAAAGAGATTGCCAACCTACGACGTTTTCTTACATTCGGTGGTTTTCTGATTATTGATTCCGCCGAGGGACGAAGCGACGGTGCCTTTGACGCATCGGTTCGGCAACTGGTAGAAACCCTATACCCGCCCCCCAGCAAGCAACTGGAACTCATCTCCCAGAAACATGTTGTATTCAAAAGCTTCTACTTGCTCAAGCGACCGATGGGACGCTTGGCCTCAAGTTCCGCTCTCGAGGGAGTCGTTCGTGACGGCAGGCTTGCAATAGCGTACGTCAAGAACGACATGGGCGGCGCGTGGTCACGTGACGACTTTGGCAACTGGGAGTTTCAATGCCAACCTGGCGGCGAAAGACAACGCGAGCAGAGCTTTCGCATGGGAATAAATCTGATCATGTACGCGCTGTGCCTAGATTACAAAAGCGACCAGGTACATGTCGACTTCATCATGCGCAAGCGGCGCTGGCAACCCAACGATGGGGCGGAGATTCCGGAGGATGAGTAGATATGACTTCAACTAGGAATCTGGTGTTAAACAAATTTAACACCCAAATTCCTAAGCGTTTGGCTTCGCAAACGCTTGATAGTACACCTCCTTCGGAGGCTATTCGGTGTTTTTCTTACAAAAAACGCCAGCTACCTAGAGCGCGAATCAACAGAGCGCAGGCGATCTAGTGCAGATCGAGCTTATTGATTCTGGACTGCGGAATGTTCTACTGATCTCCTTTGCCGTCTCTCTCGTACTTTGCCTCGGACTTGTGGCAATAAAAAGGCGACGAGCCGCCGCACTGCTCTCTTTGGCTTGTGGCCTGCTCGGTGCTGCCCTGGCTGTTGAGCAAGTAACAGCCTTCATTGTACGAAGTAGCGCTCCAAGCTCAGTTGACTTCAATGAATACCGTTGGATTTTCCTCTCC
>JAESTW010000593.1 GCA_016763395.1 Kofleriaceae bacterium | reverse complement strand
AGTCCGGAGCAAGCGAGATACACGTGGATCTACCCTCGGTCGGCAGTCTTCGCAGTGGCCCCAACGGAACTATAGAACTTTTCCGAGAAGATACGGTTTTGGTTCGAGAACGTTCGCGCGACCTCTTTTGGGAGCCGGGGAGTGCCGCGGAGCCCAAGGGAATACTCGGAGAGGTACCGGACAGGCTTGTGCCACTGACCGGCGCTCTCGATATCGAAGCCGGCGGGTTTCGAGTGATATGGGTCGATTTGTGGATTCCTGTGGATACTGTCGCCGGACATCATCAAGGCATGTTGGTGGTACGCTCTCCTGGGACTTGCGAGGCTGGGTGCGAGATTGAAGTCAAGCTCGAAGTCCTAGATTTGTCGATGCCGGACGTCGTTCGCAGCAAGACAATGCTATGGTTCTCCGCGGGGGAACCCGAGCCTGAGTACGTTGATAATCGCTACTTTGAAGACCCGAGCAGCGAGAGCGAGCAAACCAAACGGGCACTGCGCCTGCGGCACTATCATTTGGCCCGCAAGCACCGAATTACTCTGTTTTGGGAGTATCACACTCCAGATAGCCCTGAACTCGATTCGCTCTTGTCCGGCGAGGCATTCTCAGCGGGCGCCGGATACCCCGGCCCGGGGCAGGGGCTCGGACAAGACATCTTGGTCGTTCGCTCGTACACTGGCACAATCGACGCCAAACTCGCTGCGACTTGGAATGAATTCAGTAAGCGTTATCCCAAGCTCTTAGATACCTTCGTGTACACGATGGACGAGCCGCCGAAGAGTGAGTATGCGGAGGTGAACCGGCGTGCGGCCGCCAGTCGCCCACATATATCTACCTTTGTTACCGCCTACAGCGAAGAGCTTGATGTCGAGATTTTCGCAGTCCCCTCTGGTGTGTATTCTCGCGTGGATGCCCGACGAGTACAGGAAACCGGCAGAAAGATGTGGGTTTACAACGGCAGTCGCCCCTTCAGCGGCAGTTTTGCCATCGATGATGTCGCCATTTCCACGCGGGTCAACCCTTGGATTCAATACAAAGCGGACATCGAGCGTTGGTTCTATTGGGACTCTACCTACTACTACGATTTTCAAGGTGAACGTGGAGCCATCGACATCGGGCGCGAAGCGGGCAATTTTAGCAACAAGGACGGCGATTTGCTCAATGGAGACGGACTGCTCATGTATCCCGGACGAGACTTACTCTTTCCGGACAGTGACCTGGGACTCGATGGGCCAGTGGCGTCCATACGGCTGAAAAACTGGCGGCGGGGAATCGAAGATGTAGAGTATTTGGTAATGGCGCGAGCAGCCGGATTTGACCGAGAGGTTGATGCCCTGCTAGAGACCTTATTACCTCGGACACTCAACGAGACCAGTGAATCCTCCGCCGTGAGTTGGCCGGAGGATGGCAGACGATGGCAACTGGCCCGCAGGTACCTCTTTGAACTTCTTCGAGACGGGGAAAGTTCTATAGTGCTATCGGACATTGCCAGACCCAAGTCCGCCGATCGGCCAGAGGAGCGAATGAAACTGTACATCTTCGCGCTCGGGGCGCTCTTTGCATTACTGGCTGCGTTTCTGTATCAGTATTATCGTCGAGTGCGAGGCTAGTACCTTATTGAGAGACCACCAGAGGTTAGCGCGCAAGATGGCTCTAGCGACGGGTTTAAAGCTGCCAATTAGGCGGTTGTCTTTGCATTGGCTCGATAGCGATTCGGAGGCGCCTGTGGAAAACCAGACGGTCATCACTGCTATCGCCATCGGGGCCAAGGTGGTAAGCGAGCTCAAAGGCGGTTGGTTGCTCTTGAAAAGAGCTTCATGTGATCTCGGTGATAGTCCATTGTTGACTAACTAGGACAAACTTGTCAGTAGTTACATCCAATTCCTACGGCTGGCCGTAGAGAAATACATGGCGTTATTATGGCGACAGCCATCAACGCTTGCAAATTCACTGCTTGAGTTGATATGTATCAAACTCTACTCTGTGACTAACGACGAAGCTATATTGTTGTTGCGACAGATCGCCGATGGCGATTCGAAAGATGCATTGCCGCGTTTCTACGAAGCCTATGCAGGTGGTGTGTTTGCGATGCTGCTTCGTATGCTCGGGAGTCGTCCCGAAGCAGAAGAACTATTACAGGAAGTATTTGTAGAGTTGTGGAAACGAGCCCCCCAATACAATCCAGAGAAAGCATCCGTTAAGACCTGGGTTGTGCGTATCGCGAGATCACGAGCAATCGATTTGATTCGAGCCCGCAATAGTCGCGGAGCGGGCAAGCATGTCGATGTAAGCGACCTGCCCTTAGAGGCGGACCCATCGTCTGGACCGGACGCGATCGCCGCTCTGCGAGTGAATCAGAGTCGAGTACGTGCGGCTCTTTCAAATTTGACGGCGGAGCACCGAGAGGCGTTGACCTTGTCGTATTACGGTGGACTTTCCCATGGGGAAATATCGCAAGAGCTCGGTGTGCCCTTGGGAACGATAAAGTCCCGAATTCTCAGCGCGATGAAGGTATTGCGACGGGAACTGAGCTTTGGAGGTCTGACATGAGTGCAGTAGATCTAGAGCGCGTAGAAGTTCTCGCTGCGTATGTTTCTTCTGGCGGAGCCTCTGAAGAAGAAGTCCGAGAGCTAGAGCAGCTGGTATTGGCTTCGCCCGAGGCTAAGGCGATTGCCGATGAGTTTGAAGAGGGTATGTCCGATGTTGCGATGGACTTGGAATGGGAAGCACCACCACCGGGTGGACTTGAAGCATTGCAAGCGGCGATCGCATCGGACTCGTCCGAGCAGGCTGCGGCACCCGCTACGTCCGGACGTGATTGGGCACCTGGTGAAACGGCATCCGCCGGTAATTCGTCCGGGGAAACGCCAATTATTTCTCTGGCATCGCGAAAACCGAAGTCCAGTAAAATTCTAGTGGCAAGCTCTCTACTGCTCTTCAGCGCTGCGGCAGCGATGGCCGTCATGTGGACTCAAGAGCGCAATCGCAATCAAGAGTTAAATAAGGTCGCCAATGAGCTGCGCTCTGATTTGGATGGGCTCAAAACCGATATGGTGGCTGTCGACCGTGAGTGGAGCGGACGCCTAGCTGACTATCAGGAAAAGGCAGAGATAAAACTCGCACGCTTCGAAATGTTGCAGTCTCCCCAGCTCACCCTCGCCACCTTGGGGGCAGAGAGCGGCGCGACGATCAAGATCTTCATGGAGCCAGAAGGCAAGCGTTGGCTCGTCTACGGCTTTGACTTGCCGGACGTTGCGGACAAGGACTATCAGTTCTGGTTTGTGCCCAAAGAAGGCGCGCCGATTCCCGCTGGTATCTTTAAATCCCTCGGTGACGGCATCCACGAACTCGAAGTTTTGCTGCCTGACGATATTACGAACATTACCCAGGCGGCAGTCTCGCTCGAGCCCAAAGGCGGTTCTGAGAGCCCGACAGAAGTCCAGATGATCGGCCCGATCTAGACGTTGCGCGTTTCTACAAGGCTACTCAGTTGCATGCTGAACGAGTGATCGACTCAGACAGGCATCGAAAGATTGTGTAGATATGGCGCCCGACCTCCCGTTGCCAATAGCCGAGCGTGGCGACGTCACCTTGCATTTCGACTGTAGTGACCAAGTCTCCTCTCAAGTGCTGAGCGAGAATCACGACACTGATGTCGCAATAAAGACTAAGAAGAGCAAACTGCCATCGTT
>JAESTW010000592.1 GCA_016763395.1 Kofleriaceae bacterium | reverse complement strand
AAGAGAACCTCGCGAGCAACCGACGAAGAACTGACCTTTGACCTAGATGTCAAGCAGATCTACTCTCGCAGCTTTGATACTGCCCCAACTCTTGAAAACTCGCTCTTCGTGCCAGGTGACTACCCGAGCAATAAAGCTCCATGGCAGATTGCAGATAGGCGTCCCAGACTCAGTTACACTGGGGCTATGTCGAAAACCCTGGTTCTCACTGTCATCGGAAAAGACCGTCCCGGACTCGTAGAAGCGATTAGTCGCGTCGTCGCTTCACACGGAGCAAACTGGGAAGCCAGTCATATGGCCAGACTTAGCGGTCGTTTTGCTGGGATACTTGAAATCAAGGTGGCTTCGGACAAAGCGGAGTCTCTCACCAAGAGTCTTGGAGAACTTGGGCCTGCCGGATTGCGAGTCATCGTCGAGGACTCTGAAAGTAGCGAAGCGCCCGTCGGACAATCCTACTGGATTGAGCTAACCGGATCGGACCAGCCCAACATTGTTAGGGATATCTCGCAAGCGCTGGCAAAAATCGGAGTGAGCGTATTGGAGCTGAGTAGCGAGTGTACAGCAGCGCCGGTTAGTGGCGGCAGGCTCTTTAAGATGCAAGCATCGATTTGCTGTCCCGAAGGCGTCTCTCGGGTCGAGCTGCGTGACAGTCTCGAAGATGTAGCCAACGGCCTCATGGTGGATATCAACCTCGAAGACTGAGATGTCCGGCACGTTGATACATCACTCTGCTTGGCGTACGTTGGTATTGAGCACCGTTGTTGCTCTTGGCGTATTGGTAGCGCAAGGGCAGGCGAGTGCTGATAAACCCAGTGACCGAAAGCTCGTTCTGTCCGGGATGGCAATGGGAGTGCCGACCTATTTACTCGGTCTCAGTTTGCACGAAGGCAGCCATGCGCTTATGGCCAAGTATCTCGGCGCAGACTTGGTCGATTTCAGCCTGGTTCCCGGCTATCACCCGGGCAATGGAGCCTTTTACCTGGGCTACACCACCGTCCGAGGGCTAAAAAATAACACCCAGCGCGCGTGGTTCTTAATGGCGCCGAAGATCACAAATTCGATCTTGCTCGGCGGCTTCGCCATTCTTCACGGCACCGATTCACTGCCAAGTAACCACTACGGACAAACTGCTGTGCTGGTCTTGGCCACTGGTTTCTGGGTCGACTTCAGTCGCGATATCCTCGCTTTTTCGAAGTTCAACGACACCGTCAAAATCTACAAGATGCTGGGAATGGACACTGAACTCAAACGGATTCCCGGACGTCTCGTACACCTGAGCCTGAGTGCTCTAATGGGCTATTCTATCTATCGCGGCTACCAAGAGCTATTTGAAGACGAGGCTGGAAGCGGGCAAGCAAACTTCCTATTGCCGATGTACCAGAGTTCGTTTTAGAGCAAGGCAGGACAGAGCTGGGGCTTCCCTTCGCGGGCGACATCACGCAATTTCGGCATAGGCAGTTCCTATCGATGAGGCTAGCAATATTGTACCTCGCGAAGCCGTCCGCGCTCTGAGGCGATGTCGAAGCCACGGCAGTAGGTCTCGATTCGCTCAAAGTAGCCAAGCGCAGCTTCAGGACTCGCTACCTCTGCGAGCCAATCGTAGAGTGCAAGGAGATCGCTGGTTGCATCCTCGTGAAACTCAAGGGCTCGCGTCTTCACCCTTCGTGCTGCTATGGGAGTGCCCCCGATCGGGCACTCGTGCTCTTACGCCATTTTTCGCTTTGCTATAGTTGAAAAGTTGCTTCGAGGTCCTGCGCGATTTTCAGGCCGCGTCCAACTGCAATGTTACTCTTCCGCGAGTTGGCGAAAGTTTGCTTCTCCGCAAGCTTTGCTTCGACCAATCGGCCAAGACAGAGCGACAATCCCCGGTCGGTCACCGGTTGGAGGGTGGTGCTGAGTTCGGTAAAAGTGTGAGGGTTTCTGATCAATCGAAGCACTGGCAGGGTCCACGCTCGCCGGGCAGTCTCCCACTCTTTTTCGGACATTCCATTCAAGAAACACCGGGCCCACACAGCGACAGGCTGGCCTCGTAGCGTTAGCTGGAACTCGGGGCGCAACGGGTGACCATGTCCAGTGGAGCGCTGTAGCATCCCGAGTTCCGCTAGGTAACTGAAGGTTTGGCCTACGATATTTCTGCCAGCGCCCACTGCGTGGGCTGTTGGGGAAACTCGACAGCCATCGTTCTCGGCCAGGTGAGCAAGAACTGGCAGATTCCATGCGCGTGAGGACAATCTTGCAAAAAGGATATTGTTCAACGTGTTGTTCACTTTTTATAGTAAATGTGTTGTTCACTTTTTATAGTGATGATAATACTCGATGCATGTCAAGCGTCAAACCAACAACAGAAATTACAATCGCATTCTCAGTCAGTGACCGAAGCAAGTCGGCAGATTGGTACTTGAAGCACTTTGGGTTCGTGGTCTCCGCAACGTACCCCGAAATGGGCTGGACTGAGCTGCAAACTTCGACGCCTGGAGTCACTATAGGGCTGGGCGATATGGAAGCCCCAAAGCCAGGCAACTGCGTTCCGGTATTCGGCGTGTCTGATCTCGATGCATCAAGGGCCATTCTGCAAGCCGCCAATGTTAGATTTGATGGTGAAACGATCACGGTTCCCGGGATGACCAAGATCGCCACACTCTATGACCCAGATGGGAATGCCCTCATGATTTCCCAAGATCTCACCAAAGGTGCATCATGAAAACTTGGCTCATGATCAGGTTGGGCGTGGTCGTTGGAACACTCGGTCTTGGGTGCGCTGCCAGCCGCGGAGCCGCACCCGCCAAGGATAACTTAACGTCGACCTCGATCGACACAGTGCTCAAAACGTCAGGCGAGTTCGGCCATGAAATGACAATCGGTGTTCCAGTTCCAGATCTGGATGCTGCGGTCGCGTGGTATACTAAGCTGCTTGGGCGACAAGTTGAGTCGATGGAACCAACAAAGGGGATTGTTGAACTTCGAATCGCCGCAGGGCTATGGCTGCAACTCTTTGTCGTCGATGCGGAGCAATTTCAGGCAACCAGTTCAGTCCTCCGGTTCAAGACATCCAATATCGACGCCGAAGCAGTTCGCCTCGGCGTGGCGGGAATCCAAGTCGGTGAGATCATAAGAGTCCCTGAAGTTGTCGAGTTCACTGAGTTCGCTGATCCATTTGGCAACCCTGTGAGCCTCTACGAGGTAGAAGCATCTAAGAAATTCGGTTCGAGATAACGCAGCCGTGCTGAAGCTCGTAGGCATCTTGTCCGGGTTTTTTTCGGCCAATGTAGTAGGCTTTTTTGCGGGAGATGATGATTCAGAAGAAGTCTGGGACTTAACTCTGTTGAACGCTGCCAGTGAGCCAACACCGCTTTGGGCTTGACGCTACATTGCAGCGAGCTTCTT
>JAESTW010000591.1 GCA_016763395.1 Kofleriaceae bacterium | reverse complement strand
TCGCCAGTATTGAGAGTGGTCCCGCTTTAGTCCGAGACGAGCTTGGTCTCGCTCAACTGAACTATGGTCTTTGGTTGAGCGAAACGGCGCTGTCCGAATCAATCGCGGAGGAGCACCAACGACTTTTCGCTGCGCTGGCGAGACACCGAATCCGTGTGTCGACGATGAATGCCTTCCCCCAAGGAGATTTTCAGGCTGAGGTGGTCAAATACGAAGTGTACCGGCCGAATTGGGCTAGCGTTGAGCGTCTGAATTACACCTTGCAGTGCGCTGAACTTCTGGCAGTGCTGCTCGATGACAGCTGTGAGACAGGAACGATTTCGACACTACCACTGGGTGTCCGAGATGCCTTAACGGATAGCGCGGAGCTTGAGCGAGCCTGCGAAAATCTCTGCCAGGCTGCGATGGCGCTTGCGACCTTGGCAACCACTAGCGGCAAGAGTATCCGAGTTTGTATCGAGCCCGAACCCGGATGCTATCTGGAAACTGGCGCCGACTTCATCGCTTTTTGGCAAGGACCGTTGGCGCGGGTGGCGGCTCATATGAATGCCAGTGACGCTGTAGCTACTCACCTGGGCATGTGTCTCGACACCTGCCACCATGCGCTGATGTTTGAGGACGCTCGCTCGCTGGTAAAGGCGCTAGTCGACGCACAAATCCCAATTGGTAAGATTCAACTCTCGAGCGCAATCCGCATAGACCCGAAAAGTTCTGAGTCCATGATCGCGCTGCGAGAACTCGATGAGAAGCGTTTTCTGCACCAAGTTATCGCGCAAGTCGATGGTGTGGTGTCCGCCTGTGACGACATCTCTGGCATTGACAGCCTTCCAGTGACTAGCGACTGGCGAGTGCATTTTCACGTGCCCATTCACCTGGCCGAATTCTCTGGCCTCGGCACCACACAGAGCTTCATGCGAGAGATACTCAACCTTGTCCCGAGTCTTGCCCAAAGCCTGACATTTGCACCACAGCTGGAAGTGGAAACCTATACCTGGCAAGTCATGCCCGAGAAGCAGCGTCCGAATTCGCCAGAGAGCCTAGCGGCATGCATCGCGGCTGAACTTCGCTACGCCCGAGAGGCCCTAGTATGAACAATGCACCTCTGGTAGTAATCAATATCGTTGGTCTCACGCCCGAGCTTGTCGGCAGCGATACGCCTAACTTGCTGCGCTTGGCCAACTCGGGCTTTATCGCGCCAGTCTCTCCGATTCTGCCGGCAGTGACCTGCTCCGCGCAGAGCACGATTCTGACTGGGAAGTTGCCGCGAGACCACGGGATTGTTGGCAACGGTTGGTACTTTCGAGAGACGGCGGAGATACGCTTCTGGCTTCAGAATAACTCGCTAGTTGAGGGTTCCAAGATTTGGGATCGCGTCCGGGATGAGTTCCCTGAGAGTAAATCCAATGTACATTTCTGGTGGTACAATATGTACTCCACTGCAGAACTCTCGACCACACTCCGGCCAATCTATCCGGCTGACGGACGCAAGATTCCCGCCCTCTACTCGCAACCGCCGCGGCTAGAACGCGAGTTACAGGCCAAACACGGCAAGTTCCCGATGTTTGACTTTTGGGGACCAAAAGCCGGGCTGCCATCCTCGGAGTGGATTGCCGAATCAGCCGCGACTCTCTTTGAGAAAGAACGACCGAAGCTGCACCTGGTCTACTTGCCTCATCTCGACTATTCCTTCCAACGCTTGGGCCCCAGCCACCCGGACACTCGCAAAGAGCTTCGCGCCATCGACAAGGTCGCCGGACGGCTTATTGATAGAGTGCAGAGTCTGGGCGCGGAAGTGGTTGTGCTCAGTGAGTACGGAATAGAGGATGTGCACACTGCTATTGGAATCAACCAAGTCTTGCGCGAAGCCGGGCTCATCACTGTCCGAGAGACCTTGGGCTGGGAACTGCTAGATCCAGGCGCCTCGGCAGCCTTTGCCGTGTGTGACCACCAAGTTGCGCACGTCTATGTCCGAGACTCCACGCAAATCAGCAAGGTTGCAGCGCTGCTCCGAGACGTTCCCGGTATTGAGCATGTACTCCAAGGAGATGCAATCGCCGCCGAGGGACTCGACCACCCCCGCTCGGGTGAACTCATCGCCGTAGCACAGCCCGGACACTGGTTTCACTACTACTACTGGCTCGAAGAGAGCAAAGCGCCAGACTTCGCCCGAACCGTAGATATCCACCGCAAGCCCGGGTACGACCCAGTTGAGCTATTCCTGGATCCGGACAGACCCTTCATCAAAGCCCACCTCGTAAAAACCCTGGCCAAGAAGAAACTCGGCTTCCGCTACATGATGGACGTGATCCCCTTACGCCCCGGCCTAGTCAAAGGAAGCCATGGACGCCGAACCACCGATCCGGGCAAAGGACCAGTACTCATCGCCTCGTCGACGGTAGCGGCGAAGGATGTGTTTGAGATGACCCAGCTGCACGACTTCTTGCTGGCCCAGCTTCGCGGCTAGACGCAGGGGAGCGTTAAAATGATGCTCTGATTCCCCTGCGTTCTCTACGCTTGGTGCTAGACGACTAGGTACTTCTCTTGCGCTCGTTCAGATGTGATTAGTGGACTGATAGCTGGCACCAGCGAGTGGTAGTGATCCGATCACTCTTTCGTGTCACCGGACACGTCACTCATATCGGGCTTTCACGGTAGTATCGCCCGTCATGACTTCAAAGATACCTTGCCCCAAATTCAGTCCGACCTAGCACAGGAGCTCAAAGCAGGCCCCTTCAAACCAGAATACGCCGGCAAGCTGAACTTCTACCTCTCCGCCGTCGATGACCTATTCCGACATCAAAGCGATCAGCCGACCACCGGAATTCTTCTGTGCAAATCAAAGAACGACATCGTCGTCGAGTACGCAAACTGGTTAGCAACCTACCCGGCATCCTACAAATCGCCACTGAAATGTATTCTCAAGAACTCTGCGATTCTTTGGTGGCAGAGGGCATCGCGGTGCTTGCCAAGGCGAATTTGCCCCAAATAAATCTTGATACCTTTATGGCGCGAGTCAAGGGTGCCCAGTATAGCTCCATCAACGGGCAAGAACGTCCGGGCGGTAGCCTTTTGCAAAGCAAAGAGCGAGGATCGAGCTCCGAAGTAGAGTACCTCAACGGATATATTAGCCGTCTTGGAGCCCAGCTTGGGGTCAAAACGCCATGGAACGATCAACTCTTGGCGCAGCCCCGTGAGCACACAGTAATCAGCTAGTCAACAGGTCACGACCACGTCGGTGCCAACTCCTGGGGTGCTAGAACCGTACTCGATCGAGACGCTGTCCGGACACGGG
>JAESTW010000590.1 GCA_016763395.1 Kofleriaceae bacterium | reverse complement strand
CTCTTTAACCTGGTTGTCCGGGGTAGCGGGATTTTTCTGGAATATCTCAGCCGAGGGCTAAAGGGAAAGACTCCTAAAGAACGCCTGTTTTTGTGTGGGGAGGCGTATTGTGATTTTGCCTTGGAGCATCCGAGTTACTATAGAATCCTCTTTATGGCACCTAAGGAGCATTTGGGGTTGGAGAGACTCAACAAGATGGCTGTTAACGAGTTTGCCTGTACCTTTACCTTTTTGATAGACCGGGTCCGAGAGTGCATGGAAGCCAACGTGCTTTCCCAAAACAAACCAGAAAAAATTGCTGCCATGCTTTGGGCTCATAATCATGGGCTTTGCTCTCTGCACCTGAGTAACCACCTAGATGTGGTCGGCCTCAAAAACTTTCGGCAAATGTACACCGAATCCTGTGAGGCATTTCTCAGTTCTCTATCAGTGACAGCATAGGTATCGAATCTATAAGTTTACTCCGTTAACTATGCATACTACATTTTGTCATTCCCATACTAAATAATCCCTCGACCGAGACAACCTTATTGGTGTCTCAATCATCTAAGCTATCCCTAGTTCTATCCCCCAGTCCCAAATTTCGGAGCCGTAATTTCAATGTCAGAACCACAAGAATCATCAGGCCTAGTCGGCTTTCTACTCGATCTACCTATCTTTGAAGCGGAGTGGGTTCTTTGGCTATTGATACTGCTGTCGTTGGTATCGGTCGCAGTAATGGTGGAACGCGTTTTGTTTTACACAAAACACAAAGTGGACGCGCCCGCGATTCGAACCAAGTTTGAAAGCCTGCTCGATAAAGGGGACTACAAAGGTGCAGCGGACTTCTTGCAGAAGTTTGACAGCTTAGAGACCAACATTACTCTCTTTGGGCTTCGGAAATATACCAAGGGGCCGGACGCGGTCGAGGATTTACTTATTGGTGCGGAGGCAAGTGAAAGGCTGCGGTACGAGAAACGCCTAAACTTCCTTGCAACCTTGGGCAGCAATGCTCCTTTCATCGGTTTGTTTGGCACGGTTCTCGGAGTCATCAAAGCCTTTGGTGAGCTTGGTGCGGACATGAGCGTAGCGGGCGGAGGGTTAATGGAGGGCATCTCCGAAGCATTGGTAGCGACCGGTGTTGGCCTTCTAGTGGCGATTCCCGCGGTGATTGCGTACAACGTATTTAACGCAAAGGTTGATACCTTGTCTGCGAATGCAGAACTTCTTAGCCGGACACTCTTGGCGCAGCTCAAGTCAGAAGAAGAGATTCACGAGGAGGCATCTTAAGTGGCAGGAGGCAAACACAAGCGCGGTGCAGCCATCTCTGCCATCAACATCACTCCCTTTGTTGATATTGTTTTAGTTCTGCTAGTTATTCTTATGGTGACCTCTGTGCAGATCGTAAAGGCATCGATGCAGGTAGATTTGCCGAGTGCTGCGAGCGGCGGCGCAACCGTGGAGTCGACGTTAAATTTGGTGATCAGCGAAACTGGTGAGTGGTCTCTCGATGGCAAACCTACCAATGATGAGCAACTGACTGCCTTTGTAAAGCAGGAACTCAAGCGCAACCCAAAGCTGCAAGCGGTGATTGCTGCGGACAAAAACGTGAAGTACGACCGTGTTATTCATGCCATTGACGTCGTGAAAAACGCTGGGATCAAGAGTTTTGCACTAAACATTAATCGCGGTGCGAGCACTCCTTAGCCATGGCTTCCTTTGGATCAAAGCGGCAGCACGCTCGGACGCAGCGCCGGGCTGCTAGGCGAAAACGCTTGGCTTCTGCCGGCGGAAGGTCCGCTGCGGTGCGTCTGGGAGAAGATCCCATTGTCCGGGCAACGAGACTCGACCAGCGTCCTTTGTGGATGCTTCCGGTGCTGATCGCGTCTGCGGCTGGGCTACATTTGCTCTTTGGCATCAGCGTTGGTGCCATCGCAGAGGCATTTGCTGTGTCGGACAAAGAGATCGTTGACGAGACGATTATCGTTGAGATCAATGAAATTACCGAGCCGGAACCAATCGTCGAGCCCGAGCCAATTGTTGAGCCCGAGCCCGAGCCAATCGTTGAACCCGAAAAGGTAGTTGAGCCCGAACCCGAGCCTGAGCCGAAACCCAAGCCGAAGGTCAAAGAGCCGAAAGTCGAAGAACCTAAACCTGAGCCCGAACCAGAGGCACCACCACCACCTAGGCGTGTCATCGGATTGGATTTGGGCTCCACTGTGGAGGGTGGCAATGGGCCAGCCTTTGCCGGCGGTAATGCGCTGGACGGCTCAACCGCGTCTAAGGCTGTCGATCCAAACAAAGTCAAAGCGAACCCAGGCAAGAGCACTAAAATTGTCCGGCGTCCGACAAAACCAGGGCCAAATAGGCGTGCGACGATAATTCCTCAAAAGGGAGTAAAGCTCGTCAAGCCAAAGCGCAAGCAACGGGTAAAGCCCGCCTATCCACCGACACTCAAGGCCCAGGGCATTGAAGCCAACGTAGTCGTTGAAGTGGAAATCACCGCCAAAGGAAGAGTCAAATCTGTCCAGATTATCTCTCCGGCCAAAGAGGCGGCCTTCAACAAGGCAGCCAAAGTAGCGGCGCTAAAGGAGATATTCACTCCTGCGAGCAAAAACGGGACGGCCATTCCTTTTCGACTCACCTTTACCTATCGCTATCGAATTAGCGATTGAGAATAATTATGAAGAACGTACATTTGTATGCGCTAGCACTGCTCTTGCCGCTCGCTGCGGGAGCGTGCTCCGATCCACTCTCTGCCTACGAAGAAGTCATAGGGCTCCGGGTTCTGGCGATCGCTGCGGACAAGCCCCAGCTGCTTCCTGGCGAAAGTGCTTCGATCTCTGCACTGGTCACCGAGGATGCGAGCTACTCGTGGAGTTACTGCCCCTTTGCTGAACCCACACTTACAGGCGCCAATTGCGCGATTACTCGTGATGAGTTTCAAGCGATCGCCGATCAGATTCTAAGCACCCCGATCGTAGTTCCCGACTACGACCTAGGTTCAGGCGAGACAGCAGTCTTTACTCACGACATTCCCCCGATGTTTTACCAGGCAGTGTGTGAATTTTTACTAGGCGGCGATATCCCGGACGGATTCTCTCCACCAGATTGCTCCCAGAAATTCGAGGTGCAGATCAAGCTCGTGGTGGAGTCAAATGGACAGACGCTTACCAGCCTGTCGACCTTGGATTTACTCTACGATGAGAT